>NZ_CP115777.1 GCF_027913035.1 Paracoccus albus | reverse complement strand
CGGGCTGATCCCGGTGCGAAACCTTACAAAGGTCTCGTGAAGCTAGCTTCTCGGGGCCTTTTTCTTTTTGCCTGTATCGTGCCTCCTTCTTGTTGGTTGCTCTTCCTCAGTCTCCTGAACGCTTCCAGCGCTCATGAAGCTCGGTAATCAGCTTTGGGGCGTTGCCCTCCAACCAGCTGATAAAATCAGGTTCATCCGTAGTCAGATCAAGTTTGAGCTGCTTGCCTTGGCGGCCGGTCTTGACCGTCGCAGCTCCAACACCGGGGATGGCCAAAGCAGGCACACCCTTTCTAGACGGGCTTGCTTTCTTCTCTGCGCTCTTCGCAGCTGCCAGAACTGCGAGAAACGCACGCTCAGAAACCTCATCGACCGAGCCGGAACTTTCGGACTTGGCTGCGTGAGCTATGGCTAGCAGCTGGTCCCGATCACCGTCGTAGGCACCCAAAGCCTTTTTGAGCTCTTCCCATCTCGGGCGACCAATCCCAGGAGCTGCACCAATTGCCTGGATGAGATCCTCGCCGACCGTCCGAACGACACTCAAGAGCTGTGAAACCCCAGCTTCGTGGAGGTTAAGGACTTCGGCGACACCACGATTGGTGCGCTCAGCCCCTTCCAAATGGTCGCCGTCTAGAAGCGCCGTCGCTACAAGCGCACGTTCAATAAAGCTCAGATCACGACGCTCTTGGTTCTCGAGAAGCTGATCTCGAAGCGCTTGATCACCTTCAACCTCTGTGACGATGGCTCGAACTTTGATACCGAGTTCGCGACATGCTTCCAAGCGTCTGCGGCCATAGATCAGGTTGTAGCGATCGCCTTCCAGTGGGCGGACCAAGACAGGCACACGCTGACCGTTCTTGGAAATAGAGTTCTTCAGGCCCTCAACTTCAATCTGAAGCCTGTCATCCAACCGTCCTTCGGTAACAATCTGCGCCGGATCGATCTCAAAAACACCGCCACGCAGTCGGCGCCCTTCAAGAGCGTCAGGAGCGTTGCGAAGGGTCTGCAGCGGCAGGCCAAGTTTAGGCTTTCTTGCCATTCCGCCCCCATGTGTTCTGGATGATTTCAGCGATCTCATCGTTCACTGCGTTCATAGATTCGATCGCACGATCAAACGTCTGACGCGTGAAGTCCTTCTTGTCAGCTTCGTAGAGCGTTTGCTTGGTCAAGCCGGCATCAGAAATTGCAGTCGACTCAACCATGTGATTGGTCAGGATCGACCTCCCAAAGAGCCCGCGAATGAAGGCGATGACTTCGGTCTGTGGCGCGTCGCCGACTTTGTATCGCGTTGGCAAGAAGCGAAGCCAATCGAAGCGCAGATTTGCGCCTGCATCCCTGATTACTCCAAGGAGATCCGCAGTCATTCGCAGGAATTGGGACATCGACATAAGGTCAAGCATCTGCGGGTGAACCGTCACGAGCACACCCGAGGACGCGGAAAGTGCTGACATTGTCAAGAAACCAAGTTGCGGCGGACAGTCGATCACAACAACGTCGTAGTTCGCTTCAACACTATCGAGTGCGTCATGAACTCTCGCGAAGAACGCCTTCGCTCCACCTCGCTGGATCGCAGCAGGCGTCTCGTGCTCGAACTCCATGAGTTCAAGGTTGCCCGGGATAAGATCAAGGCCGCGGATGTAGGTCTTACGGATCACTTCGGCGATCGGAACCGGATCGTCATAGCGAACGGCATCATAGAGGGTTCCGCCCTCCATGAGGTCGAGTTCTGGCTGGATTCCGTGAAGCGCCGAAAGAGATGCTTGGGGGTCGAGATCGATCGCAAGAACCCTGTACCCCTTGAGCGCCAAGCGCTGAGCTAGGTGAGCAGACGTCGTCGTTTTGCCGGACCCGCCCTTGAAGTTCACCACTGAAATGACTTGAAGCTCGTCACCGTCGCGACGTCCAGGCACGTAAGTTCCAGACTTTTTTGCGTTTCCTTCAAGCGTCTGTCGGATTTCCCAGATATCGTCGAGCGTATAGCGGCGATGACTTCCAGCCGTCGTCTCGACGTCAACGATCTTTCCTTCTCGATGAAGCTTCCGAAGATAGGTATGGTCGACGCCAAGGAGCTCAGCAGCTTCGCCGCTGGTCAAAGTGCGCATCTCCTTCTTTGCATCTGGTGGGAAGTGTGCAGCGCGCTGAGCATGCAGGTTCGACGCGAGAAGTTCCGCGTAGTGCCCGATGGCGATATCTAGATCCTGTTCTGCTTCGCTCATGTCTGCCCCGATTCGTGGGCGCGTTTTTTATGTGACCGCGCGTTATTTTTCGAGACTATTGCCCGAGCAGCCAGATTCGTGCAAGCACTTTCTAGATTTAGTGGCAATCTGTTAGGCCAACACAAGTGTCGTGTTCAGAGGAGCCCCAACTTTTCCGCACGCTCAAGCAGCATTTTGACCGAAGACGGCTGCCAGCTGGTGCGCCCTCGAGGGGTGCGCTCACGCATCGATTCCAGCCGGTCGCAGATCGCCTGCAGTGTTATTTCGGGGTCCGAGCCTTTGATGGCAGCCACGATAGCCGGCAGGCGGTCATCGGTTTCGCGGCGTCCGGCGCGGCCAAGCACAGCATCTGGTAGAAACCCGTCGCGGACATAGGCTTTCACAGCACGGAGTAGGCGGCTTTGGGTCCAGTGCCGGTCGTGAGGCAGGGGGCCGTTAATGATTCGCAAAACATCTTCCCAGGCCATATCCGGCCGCAGGCGTCGCACGTGGGGCACCCAATCCTGCGCGGTTTCGTTCAGGCGCTCCATGTAGCCGTCCTGTCGTGCCAGCCACACCTTGCGCAGCGCGGCGGGGTCTTTGGTGCGAAGCCCAGGATTGCCACCAACGCGGCCCTTGGCGCGCGCAGAGACAAGCCCGGCCTTCGTGCGCTCACGTATCAGCGCGCGTTCGAACTCCGCCGCGGCGCCCAGAACCTGCAATGTGAATTTTCCTTGAGGGGAGGCGGTGTCGATGGGGTCCTGCAGCGAGCGGAAGAAAGCTCCCTTGGCCTCCAGACGCTCGATCACCTCCAGTAAGTGCGACAGAGACCGCGCAAGCCGGTCGATCCGCACGACGACCAGCGTATCGCCGCTCTGGACGCGTTCGAGCACCCGCGTGAGCACAGGACGCGCGCGATTGCCGCCTGAGGCGTGCTCTTCAAAGATCTCGGCACAGCCCGCCGATTGCATCGCCTCGGACTGGGGCAGGGGGGTCTGATCCTCTGTGGAAACGCGGGCATAGCCTATCAGGGGCATGAAATCTGGCCGTTTGCAATTTTATGTATCACTAATAAACGACCGTTTGTAAACGAATGCAAGGGCGCGCGCTCTGGCGCTGCTTACCGGAATGCCCTTGGTTTCTATACACTCAGCGCAATCAGAGAGCCCTCGCCGACTATCGCCCGCGCGTGCTATATAAGCAGCATGGGCGCACTCTGACAAAACCCTTGGGTAGAATGCAAAACTCTAGTATTTTGCACATATGACACCTCAAGCGCCTGCCTTTCATGATGAATCTGATGCTCTCTTACTCGACGCTGAGGAGGTGGGACAGTCGTCCGAGGACGATCTTTGGTTCCTGCCCGGTCCGATGGAAGAGGAGCCGGATTATCTGCCGCCGGGACCACGGGCCGAACCGCGTGAAGCCGAGGTCCTCGACGATTGGCGGAAAGCAGAGGCGGGTCATGCCGCGCGTCTTGCTCGTGTGGCCGGTCGCGTCGGCGCGCTGGACGACCGGCTGAAGCGCGGCCCGGAAGGATGGCGGCACAGGCTTGCCCTGATCGAGGCTGCCGACCTCAGCTGGTTCGCGGGTGACCGCATCGGCCCGGATCGGCTGGCGCTCTGGATTTCCATGCGCATTTCCGGCCTGCAAGACGACACCGCTGCACTCGCGCGGGTTGGTTGGGCGGTACGTCGTCTGACAGGCGGGCCAGGCCCAGAGATGGACCTGTCTGGCTTCCTCGACCGCCGCGATCCTGAGAACATGGTAGATGAAGCCGAGCCTTTCGCGCACCGTGCGGGCGGTTGGCTCGACCTGATGGAACAAGCCGCCGATCTTCACACTATAACTCGCGCCTGCGCGGGTTTTCACCTCTGGAGCCTCGCGGGCCTCGGGCAGCAGGGCGATCGAATGGAAGCGGCAGTCACGGCCGCGCGGATCGCGGCCAGCGAGGGCAAGGGCGCAGTCTTTGCGCCTCTGGCCATGGGCGGGGCAGGGGGGCTGCGCGCCGGCGGCCCACACGCTGACCGTCTGGCGCGCTGGCTTGACGGGATGGATACCGCCTGCCTGACCGCAATGCGGCACCTTGACGATATCGAGGCATGGTCGGCGAGGGCGGAAACCGAGATGATCCCACTCTCGGGCAAGACCCCGCGCGCCTTGCGCGCTGTGTTGACCGAATGGCCCCTTGTATCCGCCCCGATGGCCGAGGCCTTAACCGGCGCCAGTCGCGCCGCCGTGCAGCGCAACCTTGCCTGGATGGAGGAAAAGGGTCTGGTCCGCGAGATGACCGGGCAGGGGCGGTATCGGATGTGGCGTATCACGAATTGAACGGGGTAATCGCTCACAAGCGACCGGCGCTCTCAGACGGCACTTACAAACAGCGCGCAACTGTCGCGTTGCCCTTAATTGGGCTCTGCCTCAATCTGTGTGGGAGTGGGCAAAACTTGGGGGTCAGGCTGCCATTTGTGAGACAGCCAATCGCCCATCGAGGACAGCAGCTCTTGTGACGGCGACTTGATGCGCGCCTTTGGGCGACCATCTCATGCGTTGCCGTTTGCCCATCCGAGTATTTCCAATTTCATCGACGCACCCTTCTGCGCGAGAGGATGAAATCGCTAAACCATTCCGATACCGCCAACCATAATCGGTGAGCGCATCGAAGTTGTTGGCCAGGTACGAATACAGTTCTCGACATCGCGCCTTGACCCTCGCCGCCGCTTCGCGGACTTCAGCATCGATTTTGGAGATCCTGCTGCAATCAATCAACAGTACCTTGAGGCGTGTTCCAGCTGTCATGACCTTGCCATGCCAGATACACCACCGCAACGTCTCCGCCGGCTTCTTGAACAGCTCCGGCATACCCGGGAAGTTCTGTGTTTGAAGAAGACCTTTGACGGCATTCTCAATATGCAGAACGCGCATCGAGATATGCCACCAGTCGAGAATGTGGCGCACCGGCCCCTGGACCGCGCGGCGGACCAGGTTTGGCAGTGCTGGCTCGCCATCGGAAATTACCGTAATTGGACGCTGACCGTCCCAACCCTGCGAAACCAGAGCTTGACGGAGTTGCTTGGCCGGAGAACGCGCCGCTTGCTGAACCAGACCGAAGCGACGGCTCATATTGGGACTTTCGATCTTTCCCACCACGACATCAAGATGACGCCGTTGGTATTCTGGCCGACACCGGATGTGGGCGCCGTCGAGAAAGACGGTCAGCGTTTGCGATGTTGCATCTTCATCGACGGCGAGCTCCGCCCGATCATTGGCGCCGATGACTTGGGCGACTTTGCCCAAGCGATTACGCACCGTGGTATTCATCTGTTTCGCGCAGGGCACGAAGGTCTCAATGATGCGCGCGGCTTCCCGGAACGAATGTCGTGCTCCAAGCTCAGCCTGAAGGCGCTGCAGTTCCGGGGTCGATCGATCCGGGAAGTAATGGGCAAGCGGCGAAAACGGACCGCTCTGGTCGACATCGGATATAGCCTTGCAGGCACAGCGGCGAGAGTGTCCTGAACTTTGTGTATCCGTCCCGGTCCATGCGGTTTTGGATACTCAAGCGTCGAAGCGCTCGCCGAACATTATGGCGAACTGATTGCGGGCTGCAAACCATTCCCTGACGTTGCGCCCATCCTTCTCGAACTTGCGGATGGCGAGGTAGATCAGCTTGGTCGCGGCCTCGTCCGTCGGGAATGAGCCGCGCGTCTTGATCGACTTCCGGATCACGCGGTTCAGGCTTTCTATGGCATTTGTCGTGTAGATGATTTTTCGGATCGCGGGATCGAAGGCAAAGAACGGGATCACCTCCTGCCACGCCCGGCGCCAGGCCGGGGCGATTGATGCGTATTTCCCGGCCCACTTTTCCTCGAAGGCATCGAGTTCGGCCTCGGCCATATCGGTGCTCGGCGCGCTGTAAATCCGGCGCAGATCGGCAGCCACGGCCTTGCGGTCCTTCCACGAGCAGAAGTTCAGGGAATGGCGCACCAGATGCACGATGCAGGTCTGGACCATGGCCTCGGGAAAGGCCGCGGTGATGGCTTCGGGAAAGCCCTTCAGCCCGTCGACGACCGCGATCAGGATGTCCTGAACGCCCCGGTTTTTCAGCTCGTTCATCACCGAGAGCCAGAACTTGGCCCCTTCGTTCTCGGCGATCCACAGCCCCAGAACCTCGCGTTGCCCGTCGCGGGTGACGCCGAGGGCGACGTAGACAGCCTTGTTTTTCACCGTCCGGCTGTCGGCATCGCGGATTTTCACCCGCAGCGCGTCGAAGAGCACGATGGGATACATCCGGTCGAGCGCCCGGCTCTGCCAGTCCCGAACCTCGTCCAGCACCGCATCGGTGACGCGGCTGATCAGATCAGGCGAGACCTTCAGGCCATAGAGATCGAGCAGATGGGTCTGGATGTCCCGCACCGTCAGCCCGGCGGCGTAGAGCCCGATGATCTTGTCGTCGATCCCGTCGATCCGGGTCTGACCCTTCTTCACCAATTCCGGCTCAAAGCTGCTGTCACGGTCGCGGGGCACCGCCACCGGCATCTCACCGTCCTGGCCCTTCAGCACCTTGGTCGAGGAGCCATTCCGGCGGTTGCTCTGACCCGGCGGGGCCTCCTTGCCCTCCTCGTAGCCGAGGTGCGCGGTCAGTTCCGCGCCCAGCATACGTTCCATGAGCTTGATCTTCAGCTCTTTCATCAGCCCGGTGTCGCCGAGCAGGTCCTCGGGGCGCTCAACGCCCTTCAGCAGTTCATCCAGAAGTTCCTTGGAGATCGTCATGCATGCTTCCTTTCAATGAAGCATGGACCGGATCTACGTTACACAGAAGACCGGACACTCTCACAGCGGCGAATACGCGGCGCCTTGACATGGACACGACCAAACAACGTGTCGAGAACCCGGGGGCGATAATCATGGATGGCTCTGACCCTTTCGCAGCCCAGGCAGATCCTGCTCTCCTCCGAGACCTCCTCGATCTGATCGAGCATAATAGCGTTCTGCAATTGCCATAACATGGTCTTGGCATCTTCGAGCAAGAGTCCAAACCCCTCGGGCTTGGTTTGTCGGAATGGGCGGGAAATGCGGCCAAGACGATGCGTCTTCGTGGTTCCGTTTTCAAATGTCGTCTCGACGATTATCCGCACATCCATGGTGGTCCCTCTCTCATTGAACCTCCACTATAGACGATCACCCCCAAGTTTTGCCCACTCCCGCACAAGCAGCCTCGAAGCCTTGGCCACATCACCCGAACTCGCCCGAAAAGAGTATCGAGAATACGGCCTCGATCATCATGGATCGCGCGTTGTTTGGCACAGCCATCGCATTTCCGGCGAGCCTCTATTGCTGCACCGACCTGATCTTGCACAATCGCTTCCTGCAAGCGCCTCAACAAGGTCTTTGCTTCGTCGAGGAGAAGGCCCAAATTCTCGGAACCAAACTCGTCCGGCGCACGGCGAAGTCGACCGATATTGCGCCTCTTGGTTTCTCCATCGACAAACGTCGTCTCGACAAAAATGCTTACATCCATGGTGGGTCCCGCCTTGTTCAGAAATCTTACCCTACCACGACGACCACCAAGTTTTGCCCACTCCCCTCGCATCCCGGGCAAGATCCGGTCGCTGATCTATTACGATGCCTTCGTGCCCGAGGATGGCAAGGCCATGGTCGATTGCATGGAGGCCGCAAACCGCGCGCATTACGAGGCGGGCAGGGATGCCGACCGGCTGCTGGAGCCGATTCCGATGGCGGCTTTCGGGGTCACCGATCCGGCGGTGCTGGACTTCGTGACACCGCGGATCGGCGGCCAGCCCTGGCGCACCTTCTTCGAGCCGGTCCCGGTCTCGCCGGATATCGCGTCGGTGCCTCAGACCTATATCCTGTGCACCGAATGGGGCATTCCGTCACCGATGACGCGCTTCGTGCCGGTGATGGAGGCGCGGGGGGCGCGGATCGTGACCATCGCGGGCAGTCACCTGTCGATGCTGACCGAACCCGAGGAGACGCTGGAGGCGATCCTCGCGACGCCCTGACGCCGGGCGGTTCTTCTCCTCATGCAAAAGCGGCGCCCGTCTTGCGAGGGGCGCCGCTTTCCGGACCCGCCGGAGCGGGATATCGTTCGGGCCTAGTTGCCGAGCACTGCGCCTGCCGCGCTGCCGCCCATGAGCTTTTGCTGGCCATAGAGCAGGAGCACGATGCCCAGCGGCAGCAGGGCGAAGGCCGGGTGCAGGCCGGTCAGGAAGAAGCTCGCCACCCCGATCACGATCACCGCCAGACGCAGGGGTACGGCCACGCGCCTTGCCAGGTATCCCACCAGCCCGGCGGAGATCAGGAAGATCGAAGCCACGCCGCCGATGATGGCCGCGCCGATCTCGACCAGCGTTCCTTCCAGCAGGAAGGCCGGGTTCAGGACGAAGGCGAAGGGGATGACATAGGCGACCACGGCCAGTTTCAGCGCTTCGAGTGCCGTCTTCATCGGGGCGGAGCGCGCGATGGACGCGGCCACGAAGACCGACAGGCAGACCGGCGGCGTCAGGAAGGACAGCGTGCCGAAGTAGAAAATGAACATATGCGCGCCCATCTTGTTGATGCCGAGCTGCTCGAAGGCCGGGCCGATCAGGATCACGAGGATGATATAGGTCGCCGTCACCGGCACCCCCATCCCCAGGATGATGCAGCCGATGGCCGAGAAGATCAGGAGCAGCCAGATGCTGCCGCCCGAGGCCGCGATGAGGTTCTGCGACAGGCTCGACCCAAGGCCGGTCAGGCCGAGGCAGCCCACGACGATCCCGGCAATGGCGCACATGATCGCGATGAACACCGTGGCTTCGCCCACCTCCACGAAGGTGCGGACATAGGCACGCGCCGGGCGGCGCATGCTGGGCAGGACCAGCGACATCAGGATCGTGGCGAAGCTGGCCGCGAAGGCCGAGGCCGCCGGGTTCCAGTTCCAACCAAAGAGCGTCCAGAGCAGGATCGCGAAGGGCACCGCCACGGGGATCATCCGGCGGCCCGCATCGCGCAGGTCCGGAAGCTCGGTCGCGTCGGCGCCTTCCATGCTGGCTTTCACCGCTTCGAGGTGAACCTGAAGGTAGACGCAGAAGTAGAACAGGAGCGCCGGAACCGCCGCCGCGATGGCCACGGTGGCATAGGGAACGGCCAGGAACTCGGCCATGAGAAAGCCAGTGGCGGCCATGACCGGCGGCAGGACGAGGCCGCCGGTGGAGGCGACCGCCTCGACCGCGCCGGCCCGTTCGGGCGAATATCCGACCTTGCGCATCATCGGGATGGTGAGCATCCCGGTGGTGGCCACGTTGGCCGAGGCGCTGCCCGAGAGCGAGCCGAAGAGCGCGCTGGACATGATCGCGACCTTGGCGGGTCCACCCTTGCGGCGGCCCATCAGGGCGAAGGCGAAATCAGAGATCGCATCGCCGCCGCCGACCAGGAACAGCACCTGTCCGAAGACCACGAAACTGGTGACGATGGTGGCCGCGACATAGACCGGCGTGCCGAAGATCGCCCCGGTTCCGAGATAGTTATAGGTGACGAGCCGGTCCCAGCGGATCACGCGGGTTTCGAACATGCCCGACAGGTAGTGACCGAAATAGGCGTATCCGAGCGCCAGAAGGCCGACGCTAACCATGGTCCAGCCGACATGGCGGCGTGCCACCTCGAGAAGCAGGACGATACCGATCACGCTGACGATCACCTTGTCGGTGGTGATGAGGCCAAGGCTGCGGACGATTTCGTCGTAATTCAGAAAGATGTAACCCCCGACGATCAGCGCCAGCACGGCCCCGATTATGTCATACCAGGGCGGCGTCTCGCGGACCTGGGACTTGGAGAAGGGTTTGACCAGGAACGAGATCGCGACGCAGATCGCGATGAACAGCGTCAGGTATTGTTCCTTGTATATGATGATGCCGAAGCGCGGCAGCAGCTGAAGCGAATAGATCAGTGCCGCGATGGGCAGGATGATCGCAAGGACCTCGTAGACGTAGCGATACGGGCGTTTCAGAACCCTGTTGTTTTCTTGCACGGGTGTCTGGCCTCCGATTGGCGTGTGGACTCTTACAGGGAGAATCGCCCCGGCCGTCAAGATCTGGCCGGAGCGATCCGTTGCTGTGTCGCGCCGGGACGGGCCCGGGGCATCATGGGTTATTTCGCCGAAATCTCAGCCTGACGGGCTTCGAGCTCGTCGGTCCACACGCCCTTGGATTTGAAGAATTCAATGGCGGCCGGGTGGAACGGAACCACGACGGCGGTGTCGGCAAAGCGATCCGGCGTCCAGGTCGCGAGCGACGGGTGAATGGCCTTCAGCTCTTCCGAATGCTCCCACAGCGTCTCGAGGATCGCGATGACCTTGTCATCGGCGAGGTCGCTGCGGCCATAGAGCGTGGTTGCATAGCTCAGCGCGTAGATGTCGCTGTCGACACCGACGATGCCCGCGGGCACTTCGATCGGAACGAAGGCGCTGCCGATTTCCTGCGAACGGGCCATCGCTTCGGGCGAGGGGTCGATCGACAGGATGCGCGCGCCTTCGGCGGCGTTGAGCTGCTGAAGGATACCGCTGCCGATGGAGCCGACGGCGGCGTCGGCGCGGCCTTCGATCACGGCGGTCACGCCTTCGGGATAGCTGGAGACGCTGACGACCTCGAAGTCGTCGGCGGTCAGACCGGCATTGGCGAGCGCGGCTTCGGCGGTGATCGAGGACCCGGCAAAGGCACCGTAGTTCGACACGACGCGCTTGCCTTTCAGGTCTTCCATGCTGTGGATGTCCGAGCTGCCCCGGACCACCAGCGACAGGCGGATCGGCGAGCCGAGCATGATGGTGGAGATCGGGTAACCCTCGCCGCCATTCATGCCCTCATAGGGGCCCACGGCCCGGTAGGCGAAGTTGGCTTCGAGCGGGCTCGACAGGCCGAGATCGGCTTCGCTGGAGACGAACATCGGGAAGAAGACGGTCGGGGATTGCGGCAGCACGTCGACGCGGTCGCCCGTGTGCTGGCCAATGACCGACGCGATGGCCTGCGACTGCGCGTAGAACAGGCTTCCTTCCGGGTTGCCGCCCATCACGAGGATATCGGCCTCGGCGGATTTGGGCGCGGCGCCCACAAACATGGCAACGCCGAGCGCTGCGGCGGTCAGTTTCTGGAAAATCATTGGGGCAACATCCTCCCTACCCACGTGGTGCTGGCTCCGCTATCTGGAGCGGGCTTGCTTTTATAGCGCGGTATTCGAACAAAGATCGAATACCGCATCAACTTAGAGGCAGGCAGACACGGAGTCAATCCACGCCGATCGTCCCCGCCGCATTCTTCAAACGTATATGAACCGCCCCGATTGGGGGGACGATCAGAGCAGTGCGCCCGCGATCAGCAGGGCGGTCATGCTGATCGCGTAATAGGTCAGGATGAAGGGGCCGTTCCACCGCAGGCCGACTTCCCGGGCGGATTTGCCGGTCATGCCCATGGCGATGGCCAGTGTCGAGGCGAAGGGCGACAGCAGCATCGAGCCGGACCAGCCGCACATCAAGGCGAGCATCAGCATCACCTCCGGCATGTCGATCCCGGACGAGATGATGGCCCCCGAGCAGACCAGCGCGCCGATCATCGGCGACAGGCCAAGCTGGCTGACCAGAGTCATCAGCAGGATGATGATACAGGCGATCACCTCCGGGCCGAGCGAGACGTTCTCGATCAGCAAACGCAGTTGATCGGCGGGCAGCATCTCGACGACGGTCAGGCCGAGGAAGGCGCTCGCCCCGATCAAGCAGATCTCGCTGGTCGAATCCGGCAGCGCACGGAACCCGTCGCGGGCGAGGGATGTCAGGTTGCCGGAGAACGGGCGCCCCTCGGTCAGGAGCACCCAGACCACCGCCATGGAGGGGATCACGATCAGGATCGCGGCGCGCATCGGAATGCCGATCACCGCCTCGGCCAGTGCCGACAGCCCGGTGATCGCGATGAGCAACCCGAGCAGTGCGGCCATGGCGAGGCCCGCACCCTTGTGGGGTGACGGGGTGAAGGTGCGGCGCGGGCGCGGCTCGAGCCGGTCGAACACCCAGCCCAGGGCGAAGAAGACCACCATCAGGCCGAGCCCGTAGGGCAGGTAAGACACATATCCCAATGTCGGCATCAGCGGCAGGAGCATGTTCATCGCCAGACCGACCGGCGACCACAGGATCGTTGCGGCGAAGCCACGCATGACGGCATTCGCGATTCGCCGTCCCTGCACCTCGCCGATCTGGGGCGTGGGCGCGGTGCGGTCGCGTTGGGCCAGCGCGATCCCGAGCAGAAGCTGGAGACCGCCGAGATTGAGCAGGATGCCGAAGATATGGCTGCCGCTGGCCAGGAGCACGAAACGACGTGACGGCGGCTGGTCCACCACGAAATGCGCCGCCGTATTAACGATGTTCGAGCGCATCGCGGCGACCCGCAGGATCGCCATGACCGTCAGCAGCGCGGGCAGGTAAAGCGCGCGGCTCGCGGCAAGGGCAAGGCTGCCCGGATCGCCGCCGGCCATGACCAGAAGCACCGCGGACAGGGCCGCCAGCAGGAGCAGAACCTTGGCGTTGGTGCGCACATGGCGCCAGCGCATCAGGATGTGGCAGACGATCAGCGTGATCGCGATTCCGGCGAACAGGTGATTGTCGCTGAACAGGTCCGCGAGGGTGAAGACGGTGCCGCCCAGCAAAGCGGCGGAGGCGATCGTGGAAAGCCGGTCCGGGCGGGCCGCATCTGGCATTATATGCTCTTACCTCATACCGGTGAACCGACCGCTACGCACCGCCCGGCATGGTCGACCGGGCGGCGGCCCTATCCTTTCCGGTATTGTCTAGACAGACAACCCGCCATCAATCGCGATTTCGGCTCCTGAGATGTAGAGGCTGAAATCCGACAGCAAAAACAAGACCATATGAACGACATCTTCCGGCATGCCGGCGCGACCCAGCGGCACCTGCGCGGTGCGGGTCTTCAGGTCCTCGTCGCTCCAGGCGTCCAGCATCGGGGTGAGGATAATGCCCGGATGGACCGAGTTGACGCGGCTCCCGCGCGGGCCCAGCTCGCGCGCGGCGGTCTTGGTCATGCCGCGCACGGCCCATTTGGTGCCGACATAGGCAATGCCCTTGCTGGCGCGCAGCCCGGCAAGCGACGAGATGTTCACGATCGACCCGCCGTCGGGACCCATCGCCGCTTCGGCGAACTTCACGCCCAGATAGGTGCCGAACTGGTTGACCATGTATTGCAGGTCGAAATCCTCGGGCGTGGTGTCGGGGATGGTTTCTGGCCGATAGAGCCCGGCATTGTTCACCAGACCGTGCAGGGGCCAGTCGCCGCATTGCGCCTGCAACGCCGCCCAGTCCGCTTCCGAGGTCACGTCGAGGCGGGCGAATTGCGCGCCGATCTCATCGGCGAGGGCGCGGCCCTCGTCTTCAAGGATGTCGGCGACAATCACCTGCGCGCCCCGCGCCGCGAGATGCCGGGCCTGAAGCGCGCCCTGTCCGCGCGCGCCGCCGGTGACAACCATGAGGCGGCCGCCGAAGGACACGCCCAGGATGTCGATCTGGCCGGGCTGGCCATCGGGCTGGCGGCGCGGCAACCGGCAGAGGGGTTCGCGGACAGTGCCGCCGGGCGCGAGGCGCTGATCCTGGCCTGCGGCGGGCTGCGCACCGCCTCGATGCAGACCCATCGCGGGTTTGGCGGCATCTCGTTTTGGAACGATCACGAGACGGCGCGCCATTTCCGCCGTATCCACAACGATCTTGTCCGGCTGGGCGGCAGCGCACGGGCGCGGCGCGATCAGGCGGATGCCACCCAGGCGGTCGGATCGCCCGAAGCGGCGGCGGCGGCGGGCGATCTCGGCACCTTCGCCGAGGAGGTGCTACGCTTCGAGCTGCGGGAGACGGTCCTGATCCCCTGACGGGTCAGGGCTGCGTCACACGGTTTCGCCCGCCAGCCGGGCGAAGGCCCCTTCGACCAGCTGCTTCTGGACCGACGGCGACAGGCTTCCATCCTGGCGGAAGATCCTTGAGGTCGAGCCGAGCTCGAATTTCTGCGAATAGACGTTCGCGCCGAGCTCCAGAAGGAACTGGTGTAGGGCAGGGTGGCCGCGCAGCGCGCCGACGCCGCCCACGGGCGCCCCGCAGAGCGTGATCAGCTTGCCGTGGAACAGGTTGCCCGCGCCGTCCACGTCATGCCCGATCCAGCCAGCGGCGTTGCGGAACACCGAGGAGAACGCGCCGGTATATTCATCGGAGCTCATGAAGATGGCGTCTGCCGCGGCCACGGCTTTGCGAAGCTTCGCTGCATCGTCCGGTATGGGACTGGGCTGACCCTCGATGAAAACCGGCAGCTCATATTCGGCAAGGTTCAGCGTGACCGCCGCGAAGGCATCCGCCATGTCGCGGTCCGCAAGGGCCGCAGCGGCGCCGACCATCCGCCAGTTGGACGAGCCGACCTGGCTGCTTCCCGACATGAAGAGGACTGTCTTTTTGGGCATTTTCCGCTCCTTAAGATGATTGACGGCCAGTGACCGGCCCCTGAACGCCGCCCGCCGGCACCGGCGGATATGTCACCTTCGCGAGGGGCTTGGTGCCTTGATTTTTCATCTGCTCCTCCCCCCGTTTTCTGCATCTGCATGGCCAGTCCCTGCTTGACACAAAATTCTCAGGATTGTAAATCAAAAAAACGAATAGCGGTTTGAGTTCGAAGTGCGAACATCCGACAACTCGTTTATCGGGAGGGAGTAAACCCATGAACAATTTGGCGCCCCTTGGGGCGGAAATGCCTGTTTGGGCGAAGGAAGATGAGGGTTTCCATGTCCCTTACTGGGTGTTCCAGCGCGAAGACGTTCTGGAGATGGAAAATGAGCGCCTGTTCCAGGGGGAAACCTGGAACTACATGTGTCTTGAAGCCGAACTTCAATCGCCCGGCGACTTCGTCGCGGTCCATGTCGGGGAAACCCCGGTCATCGTGACCCGCGACCATGACGGCGAGATTTATGCGTTCGAGAACCGCTGCTCGCATCGCGGCTCGCTTCTGGCGCTGGAAGATCGCGGCAATGTCAAGGATTTCACCTGCGTCTATCATGCCTGGACCCACAGCCTGCAAGGCGACCTCGTGGGGATCGCGTTCAAGGACGGGATCGGCGGCAAAGGCGGGATGGAGAAGGACTTCTGCATGAATTCCGTCGGCCCGCGCAAGCTGCGCGTAGCCAATGTCGACGGGCTGATCTTCGGCAGCTTCGACGAGGATGTGGACGATATCGAGGATTACATGGGCGAGGAGGTTCTCGACCGCATCCATCGCGTGCTGGAAGGCCGCAAGATGGTGGTTCTGGGCCGGTTCACACAGGTGCTTCCCAACAACTGGAAGCTCTATGTCGAGAACACCAAGGACAGCTATCACGCCAGTATCCTGCACACCTTCTTCACCACCTTCGAGTTGAACCGGCTGTCGCAGAAGGGCGGGATCATCGTCAGCCCGAATGGCGGCTGCCATGTGAGCTATTCCGAGATCGACCAGGTCGCGGAAGCCGAGAAGGCGAAGAACACGATCTATTCGGACCAGAATATCCGGTCGCAATCGGACCTGCAACTGGCCGACAAGTCGCTTCTGGCGAGCTTCAAGGAATTCGATGACGACATCACCCTGCAGATCCTCACGGTCTTTCCGGGTTTCGTCCTGCAGCAGATCCAGAACTCGATCGCGGTGCGTCAGGTCCTGCCGAAAGGCACCGACGAGATGCATCTCAAATGGACCTATATCGGGTTCGAAGACGACACGACCGAACAGCGCCGCGCGCGTCTGAAACTGTCGAACCTGATCGGGCCGGGCGGCTATGTGTCGATGGAAGACGGCTGTATCGGCGGCTTCGTGCGCCGGGGCACCAAGGGCGCGTCGGACAACAATGCCGTGCTCGAAATGGGCGGGCGCAGCATCGAAGGCGGCGACGACCGCATCACGGAAGCCTCGATCCGGGGGTTCTGGGCAGAATACAGAATGAGGATGGGCCTATGAACATTCACGTCCGGCAGGCCGAGGTTTCGGCCCTGATCAGCGCCGCGCAGGCCCGCTATGTCCGCGAGATCGACGATGGCGATTGCACGGCATGGCCCAACTTCTTCGTGGATGATTGCTTCTACACGATCACCAGCGCCGACAATTACGCGCAGAACCTTGAGGCGGGTCTTGTCTGGCTCGACAGCAAGGACATGCTGCGCGACCGTATCCTGTCGCTGCTGGAGGCCAACGTCTATGAGCGCCACTCCTACCGCCACATGATCGGGCTGCCCTTCGTGGGCGAGCTGGAAGGCGACGAAGTGGATTCGGAAACCTCGTTCATGGTGGCCCGGATCACCCGCGAGGGGCCGACCGATCTTTTTGCCACCGGGCGCTATATCGACCGCTACCGGATCGTCGGCGACGAGGCAAAGATCGTGTCGCGCACTGTGGTGCTGGACAGCAACCAGATCGACACGCTGCTCGGTTTCCCGCTATAATGACGGCGCAAAAGGAAAAAGTGCTGATCACCGTTGGCGATGCCAACGGGATCGGCCCGGAAGTCGCGGCCAAGGCCGCTATCGCGCTGGCCGACGATCCGGCGCTGCGCCCGGTGATCGTGGGCGACCGGCATCTGGTGGAGCCGGTCGTGACGGCGGCGGGCTTCGCGCTTGAGCCGTCCATGGACAAATGGGGCGCGCCCGGCCACGTCGATCTTCATGAGGTTGGCGCGATTGACGCGGCCGATGTGACGCCCGGCACACCCACAGCGGCCAGCGGGCGGGCGACGGTTGCCTATGTCGAGCGCGCGGTTGCGCTGGTCAAGGACGGCACCGGCCGCGCCATCGTGGCCTGTCCGCATTCGGAAACGGCGGTCAATGCCAGTGGGCGGACCTTTTCGGGCTATCCCAACCTTCTGTCCGAGCTTCTAGGCACCGGCGAGGATTCGGTTTTCCTGATGCTGATCGGCGGCGGGCTTCGAATCGTGCATGTGACGCTGCATGAAGGCATTCACACCGCGCTTGACCGGCTGACGCCGGAGCTGATCGAACGCGCCACGCTGGCCGCGCATCAGGCGCTCAGCGGTCTGGGGATCGACGCCCCGCGCATCGGGCTGTTCGGGATCAACCCCCATGCGGGCGAGGGCGGGCTTTTCGGGGATGAGGACGACCGCATCGTCACCCCCGCCATCGAACGGCTGCGCGCCCAAGGGATCGACGCGCACGGGCCGGAAGGCGCCGACGTGATGCTGGTGCGCGAAGGCTATGACGCCTTTGTCGCCATGTATCACGATCAGGGCCATATCCCGGTCAAGCTGCTGGCCGGGCGCAGTTCGGCGGCGATGTCGATCGGTTCCGGGCTGGTCTTTTCCAGCGTCGGGCACGGCGCGGCGTTCGATATTGCGGGCAAGGGTCAGGCGTCCAGCGATGCGGCGGTCGCCGCGATCAGGCTTGTCGGAGGTATTCAGTGAGTTTTCGTATAACCGTCACCGACCATGACGATATCGGCTTCGACTGCGAAGAGGACGAAACCGTTCTCGACGCGGCTGACCGCGCGGGCTATGCCATTCCCTATTCATGCCGCAAGGGTGTGTGTTCGTCCTGCGAAGGCGGCATCGCTTCGGGCGAGGCGATGGTGCGCGGGCAGGGGGTTCAGGCCGGTCCCGCCGAGGGCGTGAAGCTGTGCCAGGCCCGTCCGCTGACCGATCTTCAGATCGCGCCGACCCGGATCCAGAAGGTCGAGCCTGTGGAGCGCAAGACGCTGGAGGCGAAGGTGCGCAAGATCACCCGCCCGGCGCCGGACGTGGCCGTGATCCAGTTCCGCCTGCCGATCGGGCAACGCGCACCGTTCCGCGCCGGTCAATACCTGCGGGTGGTGATGGAGGACGGCGACAGCCGCAATTACTCCATGGCGAACCCCCCGCAGAAAAACGACGGGATCGAGCTGCATATCCGGCATGTACCCGGCGGCAAGTTCTCGGAGCAGGTGCTGAGCAAGCTGGACAAGGGGCAGTTCCTGACCGTCGAGCTGCCTTATGGCGAGTTCTGCCTGTCTGACAACGACGATATGGACGCGGTTTTGCTGGCCACCGGCACCGGGTTTGCCCCGATGAAATCGTTGATCGAGAACCAGATCGCGCTGGGGGCCGAGCGGCCGCTGAAGCTTTATTGGGGTGTCAATACCGAGGCCGATCTTTACATGGCCGATGTCGCCGCCCGCTGGGCTGCGGCGCATCCCTGGATCAGCTTCACGCCGGTCATCTCGTCGCCTTCGGACGGCTGGGACAGGCGCACCGGGTTCGTTCACCGCGCGGTGCTTGAGGACATTCCCGACATGAGCAATGTCGAGGTCTATGCCTGCGGTGCGCCGGTGATGATCGACGCGGCGCGCTCGGAATTCGAGGCCGAGGCCGGGCTGGCCAAAGATCGCTTTTTCAGCGATGCTTTCGTGGCGTCGGGCGACGAGGAATAACGCCGCCTGCGCGGCCCCACCCGGTTTCTGGACTTATCCCGGATGCTATGGCAGGTTGCGGCGCGGCGTTTCCCGCCGGGCCGCTTGGTGCCCGGCACGTCGCCGACACGACAGGCGCCGGGGACCGGACATGCCAGAAAAGGGTGGAGCTCGGATGACGGGGACGACGGAAAAAGAAGGGGGCACGGCGACGAAATCGCGCGCGCCCGAGGGGATGGCGGGGCTGGCCAAGGGCCTGGCCATCATCGAATTGTTCGGGGAAGAGCACCCGGCTGTCACTGTTTCGTCCGCCGCTGATGAGACCGGCATTTCGCGGGCCAGTGCGCGGCGCTGCCTGCTGACCCTGACCGATCTGGGTTATCTGACCAAGAACGGCCCGCGTTTCATGCCGACCCCGCGCATGTTGCGGCTGGGCCGATCCTATACCGGCGCGATTCCGCTGCCCCAGCTTGCCCAGCATCAGCTTGACGCGGCGCGCGAGGAGTTGGGGGAATCCGTCTCGCTTTCGATCCTGGAGGATGGCCGGTCAACCTTTGTCGCGCGGGCCGAGGCTGCGCGGCTGGTCTCCACCGCGATCCGTCTGGGCACCCGGCTGCCCGCCTATGCCGCGGCCACGGGGCGTATCCTGCTGTCGGCCTATGACGACAAGGCGCTGGATGCCTATCTCGACGCGGCGGAGCCGGTGGCCATGACCAAGCATACGGTTACGGACAAGGCGAAGCTGAAGGAGATCATCCGCGCCGCCAGCCGTGACAAGGTGGCGTTCACCGACGAGGAGCTGGAGCTGGGCATGGTCAGCATGGCCATTCCGGTCTTCGACCCGGACGGCAAGCTGCTCGCCTCGATGAGCGTGAGCGCGGCGCGGCCGCGCGTCACCGTCAAGGACATGCGCAAGCACATGCTGCCCATTTTGCGCATCTATGCCGAGGCGCTGTCGCGGTCCCTTTGAACGATGTCGGCGGGCAAGGCTGCCCGCGTCAGGTCAGCATCATCGTGGTGGTCTGAAGGTTCTTCGCCAGAAGCGTCAGCTTCGGCCCGATCTCGTTGCGGAGCCGTTCGCTCGTGGCGACGGGGCCTGCGCAGCTCAGGGTGAAGATCCGGCCGCTCGACTTGGCGATCACGGGGGTCGCGACCGCGCGGATGGCGAGATGGAAAACCTGGTCGGCCAGGACGAACCCCAAATTCTGGTAGTCGAGCCGGGCCTGCTTGATGCTCTTTTCCCGCGTTGGCCATTCATCCCCAGCCAGGCTGCGCAGTTGCGGGGTCATCAGTTCGAGCCGCTCTTCCTCGATCATGGCGAGATAGGCAAGCCCGGCACCGCTGCGGATCATGGGGTCTGATGCCGGGGAGTGCTAAATCCTACGCTTACGCCCTGTGATCGCGAAGAAGGTCAACAATATAAAGCCTTTATTGTTTTCGAGACTTTCACAAACGAGCGTTTCTGGCTGTACGGTTGCGGGTCATGACTATGGGCGCTTCGGGTTCGACCAGCAGCAACAAAAGATTCCCTACAAAAAAGCCCCGGGCGACGCCTGGGGCTTTTCATTCCGCAGAGGTAGCGGTTCAGTTCCTCAGTCCGACGGCGTCGATGACTTCGCCCCACTCTTCCGTGTCCTGGCGGATCATCTCGCCCATCTCTTCCGGGGTCGTGTGGATCAACGTCAGCGAACGCGCGGCCATTTCTTTCTGCAGATCTTCGTCAGCAACGGCCTCTGCGGCGGCCTGATTCAGCTCGGAGATGACACTGGCATCCGTGCCGGCGGGAACCATCATCCCATACCAGGTCGAGTAGGAGTAGCCTTCGACCGTTTCCGAGATCAGGGGCGCATCTTCGCCCGGCGCCTCGTCGGTTAGCCCGATCACGCGGATCTTGCCGGCGTCGATCATAGCCCCCAACGACGGTTTCGAGCTGAGCAGCGCGTCGATAGCACCAGCCGCCAAGTCGACCACAGCAGCAGAGGTGCCGCCATAGGGGATGTGTTCCATCTCGATACCGGCGGCGTTCGCGAAACGCGCCATCCCCAGATGGGCAACGGCGCCCGCACCGGCGGAGCCGTAGTTCAATTCGCCTGGATGTTCCCGACCATATTCGATCAGGTCCTCCACGCTATGGAAATCGCTCTCAGCATTGACCACCATCACATGCGCGGATGTCGACACCGCCGCCACCGGTTCAAGCTGATCAACCAGTTCGTCCAAGCCGTCGATCTGCGGACGAACGGAGACGTTGCCGGAGGCCGGGAAAAATACCGTATAGCCGTCGGGATCGGCGCTGGCGACATGGCGTGCGGCGATGATCCCGCCCGCGCCCGTCATGTTCTCGACCACGACGGGCTGTCCCAGGGTTTCCCCCATGCGCTGACCCAGTTCCCGCGCGACCAGGTCGGCAGGACCGCCCGCCGAAAACGGCACGATCAGGTGAATCGGCTGCGTCGGCCATTCTTGGGCCGCCAGCGGTACCGCCGAAAGCGCCGCAAAGGCGCCTGCGATCAAGGTTTTTCTCATTTTCGACATTGTTCTCTCCCTTTTCTCCCCCAACGGGCAGTTCTGGCGGGTTCTCGCGCCCGCCGACACGTCACCCCAGTAGCGGAACCACCGAGGGGAAGATCTTCTGGTAAGCCTCTGCATAGACCGGTCCGCTCGCCGCCCCCTTCTGACGGCGCCGAGACACGGCACCGCGCTGCAGCGCAACGTTTTCGTAGTAGCTCCACAGTTTCTGCTGCCCTTCCAGGCAGCGCATCGCGGCCAACTTAGTGTCCCAGACATCCGAGATGTCGATCAGCGTATCGGGCACGAACCCGCATAGTTCCGACTGATGCGGCTCGAAGCTGTAGACCTGCGGCGCACCGATCACTTGGTTGCCGTCGTCATGACCGTGGGCCTGGGCCACCATACGGGCCTCCAGCTGTCGCTTAGCCCTTAATTGTGAGATGGGAAATTCAACGAAATCAATGGCTGTGCTTTGCCCTTAAATATGAGATTTTGCTTTTAATTCCGGAATTTTGCCCATAAATCTGAGACAGGGTTCGACCAAAGACCCTGCGGAAAGACGAGGAAACTCCACTCGAAGGCGCTGGAATCTCGCATTTAAGGGTAAAATTCGGCGCTCAACGCGCCATGTCTCGAAATTAAGGGCTACGCGACACGAGATGGATCTTGCGCCAGACGCGCCGTTTGGGACCGCCATGCTTGCGGGCATGCCACTCGCCTTCCCCCTCGACCTTGATGCCGGTGCTATCGATCAGCAGGTGCAGTGGCCCCTTGGAGCCGTGGTAGGGGATGTTTACGGCCAAGGTCTTCTGGCGGCGAGATAGCGTGCTGAAGTCGGGCACCGTCCAGTCGAGACCAACCAGCTGCAACAAGCTCTCGACGAACCCGGTCGTCTGCCGGAGCGCCATGCCGAACAGCACCTTCATCGAGAGGCACGTCTGTATGGCGGCGTCGCTGTAGCTCTGCTGGCGGCCACGCCTGCCAGTTGGTGCGGCCTCCCAGCTCATCTCGGCCCCACAGGCCCGAGCGTGCATATTTGGACATCTTGAAGAACGTTTATAGAACGGATCAGGCGTCTGGTGCGCGCAGGTACATGGCGACGTTTTCGGCAGAGAACTTGTAGCTTCTTCCATCGGCGAGACGCTCTGCGCTGACGGGGTATTTGGGCCGGTTCGGGTTGATGGCGGTGATACGGAAGGCCTCGCCCTGGGTTCTGAAGGTCCGGCCATAGTCGGCGGGCTGCAACCCGAGGCTGCTGGCGAGGGCTTCGAACAGGGCCTTGTCGGGAGAGAAGATCGCACCATCGGCCATTGGGATGCCGACGCGGAACGCGATGCCGAATCCATGGCGCAGGTCGATGTCGCTGAGCTCACCGCCCTCGACGGTCAGCCCGTGGGTTTCGGCCACGCCCTGGCAGGCGGCGAGCAGATCGCGGCGCAAGCGATCGCAGAGTGTCGGGGTCAGGTTGCGCGGCGGCGGCACCTTGGTGGTGTCTGCCTGCGCTGGTGGCCTGGCCGCTGCGGGTGGTTTTTTCCTGCTGCTCTTTCTCACATCGAAGCCTTTGCCTTGTAGACGGTGCCGCGCGAGATGCCCATGTCGCGGGCGATCTCCGTGGGGGACTGGCCGGCGGCCAGTCTGGCCTGAACAGCGGCCATATCGATTTTGGCCGGCCGGCCACGATAGACGCCCCGGCGTTTGGCGGCGGTAATGCCTTCAGCCTGCCGCTCCTGGCGCAGGTTGGTCTCGAACTCGGCAAAGACACCGAGCATGTCGAAGAAGGCCTTGCCCGCGGCGGTGGACGTGTCCACCGGTTGCTCGGTGGCAGCGAGATGTGCGCCCTTTTCCTTCAGCCGTGCGACGATGACCTGCAGATCGCGCATGGAGCGCGCCAGGCGGTCGATGCGGGTGACCACCAGTGTCTCTCCGGGGTGGATGAAGTCGAGGATGGTCTTCAATTCGGAGCGGTCTTCCAGACTGGCACCACTCTTCTGTTCCCGGCGCACCATGCCGCAGCCCGCGGCTGTCAGCGCGGCGATCTGGGCGTCGAGGTTCTGATCCACCGTCGAGGTTCGGGCATAACCGATTTTGGCGCCGGAGCTGTTCATTTTGGGTGTGCCTGTGACATGGGGTGTTCAATAACGTGGTTAAGACCCAAAATAAACACCAAAGTGACCGTGTGCAGTGTTCATGCCGCACGTCATCAAGGGTATACTCAAAATGGCACACTGGAGCGCTGTCACGTTATATTGTTGGCATTGAGCGTTGGCGGGCGGCTGAGCAGATCAGGTTTTGTTCTTTCTGGCACTCATATACGCAGCTTCGGGCCCTCTGGGCCTAGTAGCTGACGAACTCGGCACGTTCGTTGCCCCGATAGTCCAGATATCGGATCGCAACTCCGCGGAGGCGGTTCGGCGTCCAGGACGTGGGGCCACCAGTAACGCCGCCAATGCCTGTTGAGCCATAGACGTTGGTATAGCCGACGGTTTCGTAACGACGACAGGTGCCGTCGCTGCTGGTGCTGACGCATTCCTGGACTGGCTCGCGCCGGCCGCCGACCGCGCCCGCGAGCCAGTCAGGACCATGCTCGAAGCTGGCGCGTGACCAATAGAAATCACCGCCTGTGCCATAGTTGCCAGATTCGGCGATGTCCTGGACGTTGTACGAGCCGTCCTGGTTGCGCGTGCGGCTGTAATATTTGATGTGATAAAGTTCGATGCCATCCCGATATTGGCGCACCTCCGGGGTCAGGCCGTCCGGACCGAAGGAAGCCAAGCCGGCGACGGCCGCGCCGCCTGTGCCACCGCCCATGGGGCAATTCCACAGCTGTAGGGGTGGCTCAATCGGAAACGGCGTGATCCTGCGGATCATCTCGACCTTGGCGGCAGCACACTCGGCTGATTCAGGAAAGCCACCTGCAAGGCATAGCAGAATGGCGCAGTCAATCGGGTAGGCTTCGGCGGGATCCGCTGTCGTAAGAAGGGTTGTAGTAGCAACAGATAGGCAGAGTGCTGAAATTGCGCCGTGAATTTTCATGTGTGGTGCCCCTACAAAACTGCAATTATATCGCGTTATTGCAGTTTTGTATCACATCAGCCTCGTGCTGAACAGTGGCAGCGACGTTCAGCAGCGGGCAAGGGTTGGCAAAGCAGCGGAGTTGCTCTGCGGATCGCGTCATCCCAAAAAATGGAAGCATCGCCATTGTTCCAGACGTAGAGCCAGCCGGAGCGCTGGCCCTCGTTGACCCGCTGTATCGGCACGGCCGACAGTCGAGGAGCCTCTATTGTACGTCGTGTCATCGGTTTCTCTCTGACCAATTGATATAGGTTATCGCCAATCAGCACTGCCTATTGATCGGCGGACCAGTAACCAGTCAAGCAGCATACCCGATTAGCTTACCCATTCGGGTATGCTAATCGAAATAGTGTCGCGCCATGGCTATAGCGACGGCATTGGTCGCGCTTGCAGCGCCGAGCTTCGTTTTTGACCTTTCGAGACGAACCTTCACGGTTGCTGGCGAAATGTCGAGCGCTCGGGCAGCCTCCTTGTAACTCATTCCGTCCCGCTGTGCCTTAAGAACATCCAACTCACCGGGCGTCAGTTTGGCAAAGTTATAGAGTATATCGAGCCAGGACGAAAACTTGGCGTTTAGCGTGGCGAGCTCCGCGTCTGTCAACTCGCGGTCGTTGCGGGCAACAGTAAGGAATGAGCGCCTGCCGTTGACCTTCTTGGCGAGGACCGCTCCGTAGGTAAGGCCATAAGCTTTTGCGGCCTCAAACAGCCCGCCGATGTCGTCGATCGGAACCTCTGACCAGCGAAGTGCGCCTTCACGCGACGAAGCCCAGGCTACAATTGGGTCACGGAAGATATAATTATGCTCGACGTAGATCTTGTTCCAACTTTCTGGAAATCGGTTCAGCAAATGCTCTGCATTGATGAAGTCGACGTTGAGTCCGAGGATCCAACCCGTTGAGCCGACACTGTAGAGGTAGTCCTGTTCTTCCCGGAAATTGGGTATCAATTGTTCAAGCATAATACGACATTACCCATTTGGCTTACCCGAATGGCTATACCAAATGGGTAAGCTGGTCGAAGTGTCAATGACAATGAGGTACGCGCCGTCTATCACGAGGTAAGCTTTGGATGGTGCGGCATGATACGGAACACGAAAGTTGTTGGTGTAGCAGAGTTTACGCGGGATATGGCGCAGACACTTACCGACTATTTCGACACATATGCCGTTGAAGGTATCGTGAGCATTGAGCTTGGAGATGATGGAACGCTGTGGCTTCCCAACAAGCGGCGCGGCGGCCGGCAGTTCTTGGGCATGGCAAAGTTACCTGCTGAGACAAAGATTTTTTGAGCGAGACCAGCATGAATAACGATCTTCAGACAGCCGTCCTGCGGCTGCCACAAACAGTTCGTGATTGGGACCTGGTGGCGAAGTTCCTTGCTTTCCGGAAAGAAATTTTTGTTGACCACAAAGGCTGGCCGATCTTTCACACCGACGAACATGAGTTCGACAACTATGATGGTGGCTTTGATCCGGTCTATATTGTCGCCCATCGTGGCCGTGATGTTGTCGGTGGGCTGCGGCTAAAACGGACCGACGGGCGCTTTGGCTCGGGCACGGTGACGTATTCATACATGATCCGGGATGCGTGGCTCGGATTGCTGCCAGGGCTGCCCCAAAACCTTTGCGCGGTCGAGCCACCAGTAAGCACGAGCGTTTGGGAGATGACACGTTTTGTTGCGGCCCGCGAACCCGAGGTCGTCGAAGCCCTGCTTCTGGCTGCCAACGACTTTCTGTTCACGGAATCTGCAGACGAATGCCTGTTTCTAGGTTCCCGAGCCTTTCCACGCCTGGCACGCATGCTTGGTTGGGAGGTACGGCTCATGGGGGAAGTCGTCGGCAATGACGACGGCAAGTTTGTAGCGTTTAGATGCCCGGTTATGGATCCGGCAACGGCTCTGACGAAATGTCGGGGGCTGGATCGCCTGCTTGGGCGCGGAACGCCCGGTATGCTTCCCATCCTATCTTAGCCTCGGTGAAAGCTGTGCTCTGTGCTGCCGAAAGACAGGTGGAATAGTCTGTGACCTCCGAGAAGTAGCGCTGAAAATCGGCCTCAATCTCACGGCGATATTCGACTGCCAACACTGCGCTGTCAGGAACGATGGGTGCAACGGGTTCGACGCACTGAAAGGCATAGGTCTGCGCATCTGCCGCCGGTGTAAACAGGGTTGCAAGAATGAACAGCTTCAATCCGTGCGCTCGTCGATCCCCATCGCGCATTTTTTTCTAGCACTTCCTGACTAACTTGATGATAACTGGCGCCCTGAACGAAATGTGCGCCCGTACAATATTACAACTTGCGCACGCATCATACAATATAGTATCACTCTTGCAGTCTTGTGACTGCGAGATGATGCCGGCTAATGGGATCACTCGCTATGGCAACCATCCGAAACGAAGTTCCGAATGTGCTCAGCGAATACGATATTCCAAAACGGCTTTCCGAAGGCTGGCGCATCGTCGTCGTCACCCTTGAAGATGCCGAGAAGCGCCAATCCTATTGGTATGGACAGTGGGGCATCAAAGCGGTGTCCAGCGACGGTCGATACGAACAAACCTTGGTCACTCACCGGAAGGGCATGGAGGCGCGGGTCTTTAAGTCCATCAATGGGCTGGTTTCTTTCCTCGATCAATATGGCGTCACTATGCACGTCATTCCAACCAAGCAGTCACAAGTCGCCTGGCAGACGGTGGACGAGAAGTAGGAACAGTGCCGGCAAAACCTGGGCTGCGGCAGCTGCTGCCGCGCTCTCTGTCGGATGTACAGTTCCCGCGTATTCAGATGTAATTCGCTTCGATAGTTCGGGCCGCGCTGTCGAGAACGAAGTTAGCCGGCTCTCCGCGTCAGGCTCTGTTCAGCGTTATGACACGGCAGGCCGACTGATTGTTCCGCCGTCCCCCAACCCCGATCCGGTCGCAATAGCTGACGATGCCGAGGTAATGACGCTGCTCGAAAGCCGGGCGTCGGCCACAACAGGCTCTTCAGGAATCGCCGCAGCCCGCGCGACCGCCCTCAGATACCAGAACCACCCCGCGTTGCGTGCGAACAATATCCCGGCGGCGGAGTGGGTGGCGCTCTTTCAGGCGCTTGTGAAGCAGGAAAGCGGGTTCAATCCAGGCGCTTTGAGCAACAAGGGCGCAATCGGATACGCCCAACTGATGCCCGCTACTGCCGCGGCGTTGGGCGTGAATCCACACGACCCCATGCAAAATCTTGATGGGGGCGCTCGGTATCTGCTCACGCAAATTCAAGACTTTCGGTCAATCATGCTGGCCCTCGCCGCGTATAACGCTGGCCCAGGTGCCGTGCAGAGGTATCGGGGCGTCCCGCCTTACAGGGAAACCCGTGAATATGTGATCCGCGTCCTTTCGGAGCGGGATCGCATCCTTCGGCAATAGAAAGGAACCTTGCCATGAAGAGAAACATGACGGCCATTTTGACTTTGACGGCCATCATTGTCGTTGCCACACCACATTTTGCGGCAGCACAATCAAGCTTCGACTTGTCGCCGGTCACTTCGGCTGGGGACACTTTCCTGTCCTGGCTCAAAACCTTTGCAAAGATCGTCCTGTCGGTCGGCCTGATCATTGCCGGCCTGATGGCGGCCGGAAACCGCCTGTCGTGGATGTGGCCGCTCATGATCGCTATTGGTGCATTTTTTGCCTTTGGCGGATCGAAGCTGATCGACGAATTGGCGACGTGGTTCAGCTGATGGAACAGCATTCGGTCATACTTGGCCTTTCCAGGCAAGCCAAGCTTATTGGCTTGCCGTTACCCTATGCCGTTGGTGTTGGGTCACTACTCCTGTTCCCGTTTATCTGGACGGAAATGCTCAGCTGGCTGGTAACTGCTCCGCTTTGGTACGGCGCGGCCAAGTTGTCGGTGGCGCTTAACCCCAACGGTCACAAAGCGCTGATGATCTATCTCCGGAAAACGCCCCCGCGGTTGTCTCTGGCTCCAAGGAAGGGTCCTCGCGACTATGTATGATGCTGGTGAACAAAAGACCGACAGGGCAGGTAAGTATTTCAGCAAATCGCCCCGCTTCTATGCTGAAATGCCCTATCTGCTAGAGGTCGATGACGAGACGGTGCGCACGCGCGAGAACGCGCTGATGATTAGTGTCGAAATCTCCGGTATCGACGGGCTGACGGCATCAGATAGGGACATAGCCGACCTCGGCAAGTCATTTTCCTCCATTCTCGACGGCCTCGACGAAAGGTTCACCTTCTATATTCATCGGCTTAACCGGCCTGCGAAGTTCGGTTTGCGCCCAATCTATGGGGATCGCTTCGAGGCGGATGTTGACGACGCCTGGTCAAAACACTTATCGGCCAACAATCTGCGCGAATTCATGTTGGTTCTGACGGTAGTTCGCAATTTGCGCTCGCCGCTGAAGGTCCCGTTTTTGCAGAAAGCGGCAAAGAGGCTTCTGGACCGAAACACGAAGGAGCGTCTGGCCGAGCTTCGGGAGGTGTTGTCAATTATTGAAGGCAGCCTGCCTGTTAAAACGCGGCGCCTGAAGATCAGCGACGGATCCTTGCTTGGCTTCTTCAGCGCAATCAGCACCGGCATCTATGAGCCCACTTATCGCGGCGAGCACACATTAATTGCGGAAGACGTGTCGCTTCTGTCAATCCGGTTTCAAGAAAAGGTTGCCCAGATTCGCGACGGATTTGACCGGCCGCGCTATTGCGGGGTTTTCACCATCTGGAAGAATGCCAACCAGACTTGGGCTGGAATGCTCGATGCTCTGGATAGCGGCACTGACACCGTGATCAGCCACAGTTTCACGCCACTCTCGACGGATAAGGTCAGCGATATGGCCAAGCGGCGGATACGGCAGATGCAAAATGCCGAAGACATTGCAGGGTCAATCGCCGATGACCTCGCCGACACCTACGACGCCGTTGAGGCTGGAAAGATGGGCTTTGGCGAGCATCAGGTGACAATTTCCGTGTTTGCTGAAAGCCCGAAGGACCTTGATGTGAAGCTCTCCCAGGTCCGGGGCGCTGCGGAACAAGCGAAGGTTAAGCTGGTGCGCGTGCATGATATGCTCCCAGCGACATATTTCGCGGCACACCCCGGAAACCAGGATTACGAGGCGTTCAAGCCGATCACGAA
Source organism: Paracoccus albus (assembly GCF_027913035.1). NCBI lineage: Bacteria > Pseudomonadati > Pseudomonadota > Alphaproteobacteria > Rhodobacterales > Paracoccaceae > Paracoccus > Paracoccus albus. The sequence goes on along the minus strand of NZ_CP115777.1, from coordinate 82,312 downwards.
GACTATCAACTTCGCCGATATGGCGTCGTTCCACATGGCAAATTCCGGGACACTTCCGGAAAACCTTCCGTGGCGAACGCCGATCACGGTCTTCCAGACGGTGACCGGCGCCGCCCATCGGGTCAGCTTTCATGAACCAGGCAGTCCAGATGCTGAGCCGACCATAGGCCACACATTAGTTTTAGGTCCGTCAGGCGGTGGGAAAACCGCGACGACGGCGTTTCTCGCTGCGCAGGCCCGTCGTGCCGGCGCGCGGGTGTTCATGTTTGACAAGGATGAAGGGCTGCGCATGGCCGTTGCCGCTATGGGTGGCCGTTATGCCAAAATCCGGGCAGGTCAGCCGACGGGACTTAACCCGCTCCTGACGGAAGGTGGCGCACGGGGCGAAGCGTGGTTGCTGGAGTGGCTTTCGGCGCTCGCGGAACGCGGCGGCAGTCACCTGACGCCGCAGCAGGCGGCAGCCTTAAAAAGCGCGGTACGGCAAAACTGCGCCGCGCCGGATCGCCTCCGCACCTTCCATCATTTCACGGACCTTCTGGGTGATGTGGGCGATGGGCGAAGCCTGTCTCTCAAGATAGCGGAATGGGGTCCGAAGGGGCGGTATAACTGGGTTTTTGGCGAGGCGGATGAGCCGGTCATAGACTTCAAATCGGCGGATGTGACTGGCATTGACCTGACCGAAATCCTGTCATTGTCGGCGGAGCGCACAGCTGTTCTGTCCTATGTTTTCCGCCGCCTTGAGATGTTGTTCGAAGAAAAGCGGCCAACCCTTCTCATCATCGACGAAGCATCGACAGTCTTTGACGACGATTTTTTTGCTCGCTGGCTGCCCAAATGGCTGGTGACGGTCCGCAAACTCAATGTCATCGTGGTGCTTCTCACGCAATTTCCGTCCCAGATCCGCGACAGCCGGTCCGGCTCGATCATTCAGGCCTTGCCGAACCAGCTGATCTTCCCGAACCGGAAAGCCGACGTGCCTGATTACGACGGGTTTTCATTGACAGATAACGAACTTGATTTCGTCCTGACGGGCCGCGCGGGACAGCGCTTGGCGCTGCTGCGCAGCTCAAACGCCTCAACCATTCTCGATGTGGACCTGTCCCCGCTCAAAAACTTGCTGACAGCACTTGGCGGCGGAGATGCCGGCGCTCGCGCATTTGGCGCAGACTATCTTGAACGTCCCTATTTCTGGAGAACGAACCATGACTAGGATTGCTATGATGATCGTGTTGTCTGCGATGCTCGCTGGCTGCGCGGAACAACCTATCCAAAGAACGAATTGTTGGTCGCAGATGAACTTTGTTGAAGTTCGCGACTGCGCCAGGTGACAGGATGATCTCAGTTCGCAGAAAGCCGGTCCTTGCCGCTGCGCTGCTTCTGTCGACAGCGGTGCCGACATTTGGTCAGGTGCCGACAATCGACCTGCGTAAAATTGCACTCGACGTTCTTCATATCGAAACCGAGGTGCAGGCAACGCAGGAAGAGGCGGATGAAACCGCAGAACGCACGGTGCAGAATGAGGTGCGGGCGGACCAGCTTGCGGCGGCAGAGGAAACGTTGCGCCTCTTGACGGAGACCTCGCAATTCGTGCCCGGCCTCGAAGGTGCGGGCGTGTCTGGGGATGGCAGCTATGCTGGGGCCATCGAGATATACGCGATCGAGGACAACAACCCCTATGCCGAACGGCTTATGGGGGATGCGCCCGTCGGTATCGAGGACATGATTGCCGAAACGGTGATGAAATATGCAGGCCATCCTGGCCTGCGCCGAGTAGGTATCAACGCTGTTGAGTTTCGCTGTTGGTTCCAGGCGCTCGTGAAGCAGGAATCCAACTTCAAGATTACTGCACAAAGCCATGTTGGAGCCTTTGGTCTGACACAGATCATGCCTGGCACATTCGACTACCTTGGTATTCCACGAGGCCCGGGGCGCAATGACCCAAGGGTGCAGCTGGATGGCGGAGCCCGGTATCTTCTGGAACAGATGAACACGTTTGGCTCCATGCCCCTGGCGCTCGCGGCCTACAATGCGGGCCCCGGCAACGTGCGGAAATACAATGGCATTCCGCCCTTCGACGAGACACAGAATTACGTTCGGCGGATCACCGGCTACTATAATCGCTATGCGGCCCGGATGGGCGGCAATGCCGAGGCCGTTGGCACCCTCGATCCACGGGACATGGCGATAGCGAACGCTTCAAACGTCTCCGATGCAGCCATTGGTTACGCAAGCCACTCAATGAACACAATGCATGGCTCGATGGAGCGCCTGACCCAGATCATTCGACAGATCGAAACGACAGGATCCGTTAAGGAGGCCATGGATCTGAACACCTATGCCCGCGCAGAAGTGGCCCGAATGGCCGCTATCCTTACCAGACTGCAAGCCGTTCAGCGGAAGGTCGAGGCGGCGCGCTACGCACTGCTGTTTGAGGCTTATGCCCGCGACGAAGCCTATCTTAATGTGAGGTTGGACCAATGAACATGATCAGAACTGCCGCCACCGCCATCTCTCTGACCTGGGCTGGGACGCTTTCTGCGTCCGCGCAGGTGCCCACCCTCGATCTGGGAAGTATCGGAAAGCTGTCTGAACAGCTGGTCGAGGCTAAGCTGCAACTGCAGGAGCAGATCACGCAAAACCTGAAGCTGGATGAACAGACAGCGCAGATGCTGGAACAACTTCGGGTCCTTCAGCAGCAGATCACCGCGCTGACCGACGGGCTTTCGTTGGCCGATCTAGGCATTGATCCGGATAGCTTTCTGGAGGACATTTTGCCGGATTTCGCGGACCTTACCTCTGCTGTGACCGCCGCTCGCAACGGGGATTGGGACAGCGTCCTGGCATCGGGTGCTTCGCTCGGTGGATCTGGCGGAGGGTCGCGATCAGTGGCCTCCCATGTCGACAGCACGCTCGAATCCGCCGGTATGTCCCGTAATCAGGTCGAGGAGCTGACCAGCAGCGATGATCCGGCGGCAGCGCGGATCGGACAGGCAGCAAATATCGGGGCCTTTCTGAGTGTGGCCGCCGAAAGCTCGTCGCAACAGGCGAAGGAAAGCCTTGCGCGCATTGACGGATACGTTCAGCAGATCCCAGAGACGGCTGGCCTTAAGGAGGCGATCGACCTGAACACGCAGGTCACAGCGGAACTGGGCATTGCGCTTGCGAATGTTTGGTCGATGGAAGCTATTCAGACCGTCGGCGCAGGCGAAATGGGCGTGATGGATGCCGCAACGGCTGCGGACGAGGAAAAATACCTGAACGTGTCGCTGGAGGATTGAGGATGAAACGGACGGTAGCGTTTAGCATCGGGACGGCCGCCCTTGTCGCGGTCGGGCTGGCTTATGCTCAGATGGGCGATAATGATCCGGCAGCGGAGCCGGTCGATCAATTCGGGGTGAATATTGGCGAGCTGATCCCACCCGACGCTGATCTGGCGGCCGAACAGGACTATCTGTCCACATCGCTAGCCCCTGAGGTGGATGTGTCGGGCGTGGAACGGGTGCCGTCGGCTAGGCAAAACGTGCCCTATCGGCTCTGCGAGAAAACGCCAGAACTCCGTGCCCATCAGGACGGCGCGCCGGGTGATCGTGCTTATCGCGATATCTCTGGCTATCTGTCAGTGACGAACGTCATTACCACGGAGGACTGTACCTGCGCCGCCAAGGTCATCGCCGATCTTCCGATTTCGCTCTTTGAGGCCGAGCTCCGCGATAAGTATGGCGTTGACGTTTTGACGCCACAGCACACCGAAGATGTTTACGAGCTCTACCAAGAAGGTGTCGAGATCGTTGCCGTCATGTGCGGAGAATACTGATGGGACTGGTGGTCAATATAATTGCTTCGGTCGATGACTCGGTGCGGAATGTGGGCGCGCGCTATTTTGAGGCTACAGCGGACGCTTTCGGCCCGGTTCTGGTGATCTGTGCGACGCTTCTGGTCATGCTGGTCGGGATCAATATGGCATTGGGTATCTGGCGCATGTCAGCGGCCGATGCCTGGCAGATCGTCACGCGCATCTTGTTGGTCATGCTTTTTGCCACATCGTGGCGGAATTTCGGGGTGTTCTATGATGCCTTGTCCGACGGCAGTGCCAAGATGGCCTTGAGCTTCTTTACCGGGTCCGCGCCCTCAGGGGCCGAGGCGATGGACGATTTCGCCGGTCAGATGTCCGATGTGGTGGATGGGGCTGCGAAATCTGTCAGTTCGATCATGCGCGGGCTGGTGGCCGGGCTGCTTTATATCATCCTCGGCGTCCTGATGGCAGCCTATGTGCTGATCGTCGTCTTCTCGAAGATCATGATCGCTTTCCTTCTCGGTGTAGCCCCGATGGCGATGATAATGACCATTTTCAACAAGACAAAGAACCTCTTCGAAGCCTGGCTCTCTTCCTTTATCGGCTATCTGCTCTATCCGATCGCAGCGGCCGCCGTGATCGGGGCGATTGTTTCCGTGGCTAATGAGCAGTTCAAGCCGCAAGGAGATGTCGAAGACCTGTCGATGATCCTCGGATTTCTCTGTGTCGCCTTCGTCGGCATATTCGCTCTGATGCAGATCCCGCAAGCGGCGGCAAACATCACCGGCACGTTCAATCTTGCCGGTATTGCACCTCAGGCCCTTTGTACAGTCGGTCGACCCTTCGCAGCGGCGGCAGGCGCCGTCGGTGCGAGGGCGGGCGCAGCCGCATCCGGCTTTGCGACGGGTCAGACACCGAGCGCGGCGGCGCGGACCCGCGAGCGCACCTGGGCAGAGCGCGGGGCTGCGTTTCGGCAGAAACTGAACGGCATCGAAATCATGCGACCGAAATAAACGGTCCATAAGTATCTGAATTTAGGAGGCAATCATGGCAGACGTCGAGTCTGACAACAGGACGATTCTGGAAAACGAGCTGATCTTCGGCGTTCGCCGGCGTGAACGGCTGGCCTGGACGTTGGGAATCTGCGGAACATTGTTAGGTCTTGCCGGCGTCACGGTTGCTGGCCTCACCCTGCCGCTCAAGGAAACGCAGGCTTTCCTGACCATTGTCGACAAGGACACGGGCATCGCGCAACGCGTTGTCGAAGTCGAGGCGGCGGGGGTCGAGCAATCAGCGGCCGTGCAGCAATCGTTGCTCTTTAACTATGTCATGAATCGCGAGACCTATGACGATGCCGATAACGAAGCTCGCATCTTGCAGGTTTTCCGCATGTCTGGTCCCGCACAACAAGCAGCGATCAGAGCTCAATGGGATCAGTCAAATCCGAACTACCCACCCACGCTCTACGGCAGTTCGGGCCGGGTCGAGGTGGAGATTCATTCCATCAATCCGCTCTCGGAGAATTCGGCTCAGATCCGGTTCACCAAAAGACTTGTCCGACCGGGCGAGCCGGATCGGGAAGGCAAATTTTACGTCACAGTTCAATACGCCTTTCAGCCAACACAGGCGAAGGCAGTTCAGTTGGTCTGGGAAAATCCATTCGGCTTTCAGGTCATGGATTACAGGGTGACGGCTGAAACGCTGAACGCACAAAACATGGAGGATGAGCAATGAAAACTGTTCTTGCCGCAGGCATATTTGTCCTTGTCGCGTCAGGCATGGCCATTGCCGAGACCCGCCCGCAGGCCGGGAACCGCGACAGTCGTGTGACCTATGCCACCTATCAGGAGGGTCAGGTCTATACCATTCACACCCGCGTTCGAAACGTCTCGCTGATAGAGCTGGGAAATGGGGAAACCATTCGCTCCATCGCGATCGGAGACAGCGAGGCATTTCAGGTCGAGAAACTGGAAGGCTCAAATGTCTTCACAATCAAGCCGGTCTTGGCGGGCGTCAGCGCAAATCTCACCGTGGAGACCAATCGACGCTTCTATTTCCTCAACGTTGTCGAATCCGGCGCCGCCACGCCGAACTGGTCGGTAAAGTTCACCGTTCCGGGCGGAGGCAGAAGCGGCACCCGCACAGCGGCAAGCGTCCCGCCCGAGGCTCCTATGAGCTATCGCGTGATCAGCCGCACATCTGGCGCAGACTTTACGCCCGTCGGCATTTCGGACGACGGTCGACGCACCATGTTCCAGGTGCCGCCGGGGGCACCCATTCCGTCAATCTTCAGGGCCGACGGACAGGGACAGGAATACAGCGTCAATACGTCGGTCAACGGAACGATCATTACGGTCGGCGCCCGATCCGAGCGCTGGGTCCTGCGCTACGGCGATCAGTCCGTATGTGTTGAGGGCCAACCGGGGGGGCGTTCGTGATGACTGATAACAATGGTGAAAACCCTGTTGTGGCGGAGCGCCTAAAGCGCCTGAAACCACAGGCACGACAACAGTCGCGCCTGCGCAAGGCCGTACTTCCTGCTGTGATGCTTGCAATAGGCCTTGGCGCCGGCGGATATGTGGCAGTCAAGATGCAGGCTAATCGTCCAGATGGGCAAACCATGCCGACGGCGGAGGTCAGCGAGTTTCAGGATGGTCTGGGGTTGGATGGATTTACCGTGACCCGCGACGAGGACGAAACTCCGGTTCGGGAGGAAGCACCGGCACCTCAGATCGAAGTTCGAACCGAGGCCGATCCAGCAACACTGGCGGAATTGAACAGTGCCCGTGAAGAACTTGAAAGGCTTCGGAACGACCTGGCGCAAGCGCGCGCAGCCGAGGGAGACACTTCGGCACTAGATGAGCTGCGGCTGGAGCTGGAAGCAATGCGTTCGGAGGCGGATCTGCGCGATCAGGCCTATGATGAAATGATGCGCGATAATTTGCGTCTTCAAACGGAACTCGACACGGCTTCGATGATGGCCGAGCAGGACCGACTGGCCGCTGACGCAGAAGCGCAGCGGTTGATTGCGCTCGAACAACGCAGGGCAGAAGACGCGGCGCGTCGGGCTGCGGCAGAAGCCGAACTAGAGGCGCGAACGCAGTCGCCTATGGTGGCCTATCGCGCAGGTGGAGGCTCTGCCGGCGGCGGCACAACAGAAGACCTCCCCGAGGAGGGCAGCCAATCCGATGCCGAGGCGTTTCGTCGAGCGTCGGCAGGGCGTGCTGACGTCACGCAGGCCGAAATTGTCGCGGACCCCAGCCGTACAGTGATTCAGGGCACACTGATCGAGGCAACCCTGTCCAACGCCATTTCGTCACAGCTCGAAGGCAACGTATCCGCGACTGTTTCCTATGATGTTTGGTCCATGGACATGAGCAACGTCGTCATTCCTCGGGGCTCAAAGATCTTTGGTCGGTACAGCTCGTCCGTAGACAAAGGCCAGCGTCGAATTCTGGTGACCTGGGATCGCCTTGTCACCCCGGACGGGCAATCGGTCGTGATGGCAGCATATGGAACTGACCGCATAGGGCGCTCCGGCCTGACAGGCCGCGTGAACAACCATACATTTGGTCGCTTCGCGGCGGCGGCGGCCGTGTCGCTGATTTCAGCGGCGCCGTCACTTTTGGCGGCGGCTGTTGAATCCGAGGAAGACGGGGAAATTTCGTCGGACACCGCCGAAAACCTCGGCCAGAACATGAGCGACAGCGTCGCTGGCATGATGCAGGACTACATCGACATCCCGACGACAATCAGCATTGATCAGGGTGCTGTGGTGATGGTCATGGTCAACACAGACTTGGAAATGCTGTGATGGAGCCGGAAAACTATCTCGATTATGATCTCAGTATTCTCGATCCGTACTTGCGCGATGAAGCCACGGTCGAAATTGCAGTTAATCCTGATGGGCACGTCTGGATTGAGCGAGCCGGTGACGCGGTGATGACAAGGGCAGACCTGACGCTGACAGTGGATCAGGCGCATGATCTGGCAGGGGTCATCGCAAACACGCAAGATTTAACACTAACCGAGCAGCAGCCGGCGATTTCTACGACGATCGAATATCGCGGTGTAACATTGCGATGCCAGGCCATTGTGCGCCCTGCGGCAGCGATAGGTCCAACTCTGTCGTTCCGGATATTCCGACGCCGACCGGGCGGTGTTGAGCCTCGCCGGTTCGCGTTCTTGCGTGATCAGAGCGTGTCACTGGAGCAAGAGCGCCATGACAAGCTAGCGCATATCCAGAAGTTGGCCCTCACGTCACCTGATCCCGACGATTTCCTGCGTGAATGTGTCAGAGAAAAGATGAATATTCTGATTTCCGGTGGCACCTCCGCGGGAAAGACGGAGCTCGGGCGTCGATTGTTGTGGATGGTGACCGAATGGGAACGGTTGGTGCTGATTGAAGATTCGTCAGAGCTCTTGCCCGCAAAGCCGAATGTCGTCGGCTTGTTGGCCGACCGGATCAGGGATTCCGAACGATCGGCTGACAAGCTGCTGGAAATGACGCTTCGCCTCAGGCCTGACCGGATTATTCTTGGCGAGCTGCGTGGCGCCGAAGCCCTGACCTTCCTCGAAGCCATCAACACAGGACATGAGGGCAGCTTTACGACGGTACATGCCACAACGGCCCGCAAAGCCGTCAATCGGCTCGCCTTCCTCGTTCTGAGGGCGGGGATGCCGCTGACCATGACGGAAATCTCCCGGTACATCAGCGATTCGATTGATGTGATTATTCAAACCGGCCGGATCGGCAAGCAACGCGGCATTCTTGAAACCTATTTCCCCGCACTTGAAGACGACCTGGCCAACGATCAGCATAAGGGACACTGAAATGACCCGCACACTGGTCCTTTTGCCATTCGGCATGCTCGGCGGCGCGTTCATCGGATTGATGCTTGGGGCTTTCTGGGTCACGAGGCGGCTCGGTAGCCCGATTCAGGACACCGACCTGCTTTTGCTGGTTCATTCAATCCCCAGCTGGTCGATGATGACGCAAGAGCCCTGGCGGACGGGCTATTTGTTCGGCCTGTATGGTGCGGGCATCATGGCAGTATTTGTCGCGCTGCTTGCCATTGGCCCGCAGCTTACGGGGTACGGAACCGCGCATTTTCAAGGCCCCGCAGAGATCAAGCGCAACGGTCTGCTTAAAAAGGTTGGTAATGGGCTTGTCTTCGGCAAAATCCCGCGCGCCGGAATGATAGGGAAAATCTTCAAATTTCGGCGTTTCGTTTCGGCCACTTACGACAAGTTCCCGCATTGCCTGGTTGTCGCCCCGACGCGCGCGGGCAAGGGCGTCGGGTATGTCATCCCGAACACGCTCCTGTTTCCGGGCAGCTGCGTCATTCTCGATGTGAAGGGTGAAATCTTCGAGGCCACGTCCCGCCACCGCCAGTCGGAGGGTGACGAGATCTTCTATTTCGCACCCTTCGACTTCGAGCACCCCTCGCATCGCTACAATCCGCTGGAACGCATTGCCGCCCTGAAGAATACAGATCAGCAGTTCACGGAATTGAGCAAGCTATCGACCTATTTCCTGACCACCAGCGAGAAGGGCGGCGCTACTGATTTCATCGTCGGCGCACGTGAGTTGTTCGTCGCCGGCGGGATGCTTGCCATTGAGCGTGGGAAGCCAACCATTGGAGAAATTACCCGCGTCCTCTTCGGCGGTGCTGACAAGTCCGAGGAATACAAGCTGCGTGCAGCCGAGGCTCGTCATGCACAAACAAAAGATATCTTTACGGATTTCAGCGGCTATGCCGACCGCACCCTGTCTTCCTATGTCTCGGTCCTGAAGGGCGCGGGGCTTGGACTCTGGGTTAACCCGACAGTTGATCGCGTCACCAGCGGCAATGACTTCAGCTGGCAGAACGTCCGAATGAAGCCCCAGACGGTCTATATCGTGGTCAACAGCGATGACATTATCACCCTTGCGCCGCTGATGCGCCTGCTGTTCGGCGAGTTGATCGCCACCCTACGAGCGTCGCTGCCGAACCCTAAGACCGAGCCTTGGCCGGTCCAGATAATCCTCGATGAGTTTGACCAATTAGGCACGATGCCAATCGTCGTGCAGTCGCTTAAGCAGCTGGCAGGCCACGGTGGTCGCGTGTCGATTATCACGCAATCTATTCCTGGACTCGATAAGCACTATGGCGAGAATGATCGCATGTCGATTGAATCCGCAGCTGGCATCAAGGCATTTATCAGCCCAAATGAGAAAAAGACCGCCGGGGAAGTTTCTGAGGCACTGGGCAAGACAACTCGCCTCTCCGTAAGCGACAGCCTGTCCTCTGACGGTCGAGGGCTCCTCCGGCGGTCTGTATCGCGGCGGAATGAAGAGCGCCCGCTGATGAGCGTAGATGAGGTTAGGAAGCTCAATGCCGCGAAAATCATCCTGATTCCCGAGCGCCAAAACCCGATTCTGGCGGATCGCATCGAGTATTTCAAAGATCCTCATTTTTCGCCAATCATGGCAGCGCAGTCCGGGCCACTGCCGTATCCCGATGAGCGGCACCAGATCAGGTCGATGCGTGTCGAGATCGAGAAGCTGCAAAGCGAGGTGGCGCAGTTCCGCCCGCTGCCCTATGCGCCACCGCCGCCGGGTAACACCGCCAAGGCGCTCATCGCCGAGGTGGAGGCAGCGCAACCCGCCATGACAGATGACGAGGCGCGGGAGGCCCTGCGTCCCTCGGACATGGAAGTTATCAAGAAGGCGTCGGATTTCCGAAAGAAGATGAAGGCGAAGGTTCCTGGCGGGTGACGTTCGGCCCTCAGCGGCCGTTCGCAACAAACTTGGCGAATGTCGCGAGCCCAGCCAAAGCGGACCCATGTCTTACTACCAACCGACCCAAGAAACTCATGCTGGTCCGGAAGAGAGCGGACCTCCGGCATCGCAGCGGGATGCACTGCACATCATCGAAGCAAAAGTTCGGTAGCCCCAATCATGTCCGCCTGGATATTGAGTTCCAACGGTGAAGCACTGAACAACGCCTATCCACCCACACCGATACCGACCTGAGGAGCGATACGCGCTCGAATGTCTTCATAGACCGGAATCCCGGCTTCGATGCCGACTTCGAAGCTAATTGCCAAAGCGTAGGGGATTTCTTCGTTGAGCTCACCGGCGACTGCCCGACACGAAATGCGTAGCAGCAGTTCGCCATTGTCGACAAAAACCGCTGCTCGTTCACCTGTCCGGCGCTCGTGAAGCAATGTGCCGCGGACAATGGCCTTGTCAGTCGGTTGATAGGACTCGCGCTGATCGGTGATCCAGTATTTCTCGTCTGTGCCGGGGCTGATATCGAGGGCGGCCCGGCGATAGCCTTGGTGGCGGGCGTTGATCGGAGTAAACCATGCAAGCGTTGCAGTCAGCGCACGGAAAGCCCGCTGGCCGTCGAGCCCGCCCGGAATGGGAATACGGTAGAGCAGCGCACTATCAGCGGCGACGCTTCCGATGCCAAGCAGTGTTGCGCGGTTTTCCGTGCAGTCGAGTACCCTTTCAATATCGGGAACTCCGAAGCCGAGTAGCCGCGCTATGTCATCGCGCCGCGCGAAATGCGATCCTTGGCCATGCGGTTGGAAAAAGTCGTCGAGCATTGCGCCTTTCGGTCCCCATTCTGCCCCGTGGGCAAGCAGGGCTTTCAGAGCCAAGGCTCGGTAGTTCAGGGGCAGGTCATCGTGGTTTGATCCTTCCGCGCCGTTCATAAGCACATTGTAGATGCGGTGAGCCGCGCGCGTTGCCAGCGCGGTCGCGACACTCGTGCCGCACGTGAAGTCTTCATGGCGCGTTCCGCCGACGCGGTCGGGCGCTGCAGCCCGTGCTCCAAACAGACGCGCTGGCCGATCCGCAGGGGCGATGGTCACGCTGTCGCCCGTTGCCACGACGCGCACCGGCATGCGTCCGCCCGCGAAGAGCAGGTCCGGCTTAACGCCCTTGCGGTATCCCAGGCCCATTGCCGAGACAATGTTCGGCAGCCGCTCGTCGGTGAACGGGTCGATCAGGTTCGCAGGCAGGCCGCCGTTGGCTATGGCGCTCTTGTGTGCGGCGCCGATTGTTACGGCGTTCACAGATTCAGACGGCGAATAGAGCGTGCGCTGGCTTTTGTTTGCGTTCAGGGCCGCGAGTATCGCCTTTTCGCGCTCTTCCGGGTCCGCATCCTCGAATTCCCGTGATGTCCGGTAGTCCGGGATTACGAGGCGGTCGAGTACATTGCCGGCGCTGACTAGGAACAGGACGCGGTAGCGATGCGCCAGAAAGTCGAGCAGCCGCCCGAGCGGGCTCATGACGCGGGCGAAGGGACGCCAACGGTCGCCGAGCGAGAGATTGATCAGCACCACGTCCGGCGCGGTAGCCGCTTCGTCGCCGTCGCCTGCCTTGATCCGTCTAACGGCGCGGTGAATCACATCGACCAGAAGCCGGTCGGGCGGGGTCTGTTCCGAGTTCCCGCCGTCAGGCTGCATGACCGGCAGCACGAGCAGCGGATTTTCCAGCGGCGCTTCTCCGGCAGTGAGATCGCCGTGAACGATCAGCGACGCCATCTCGGTGCCGTGAACCCGCCGGTTGACCGGGTAGTTGGCGTCGAGGTCGTCGGGGTCATCGACAATGATGCGTCCCGCGAGCCTGATGTGATTCTGGATAGGCAGCCCGTCGAGCAGGGCGGCAATCGGGTTGCCCGCAGGCAGCGCCGCAGCGGCGTCTTCGGCACCATCTTCGCCTTCAGGCTCTGCATCCTGTTCGAAGCGCGCTACGGATTGCGGGCGCAGGAACATGATCTCGTCCACGCGGGCGAGTTCGATATCCGGGTGCTCGATCAGCCTTTGTGCCTGATCCGGCGGAATATCGACGAGCGCCGCGTCATAGCGGATTTCCGGCAAAGTGGCATGATGGACGATCTCGCCACCCATCCGGTGAACCTCGTCTTCAACCCGCGCAAAGGCGCGATTGCGCTGTTCGCCATTCTCGTGAAACCACAGTTCGATCTCGAAGCGGACCGGCGCATCGGGATTGTAGTGCAGGGACTCGCGCCAATACTCGATCATTTCCGGCAGCACTCGGTCCTGCGGTGCCCACGGTCTCACATCGACCAGCAGAGAGAAGAGTTCGCGCCACTGGGACTTGCCGGTAGGCATTTTCTCGCCGTGCTGGTAGCGCCGCCAGAGTCCGAGCAGTTCCTGCAAGGCGCGCACGTCCGGCATAGCGAGATAGATGCGGCCTGCGATCGTCTTCTCGGGCTTGTCTCGGTCGTGGAAGTCTTCGTCGGGCTCGATATCCTCTTCATAGTCGCCGAGATATTCGAGCCCCAGTTCCTGAGCCTGTGTATAGAAATCTTTGAGCTGGCCCGCGAGTTCGAACACGATTGCGCGCTCTGGCGCGATTGACGCAGGGTCGTCCTGTAGGGCTATCAGGTCCTGCGGATTGCCCGCTACCCGCATGAGCCGCTCGAAACGCGGCCCGATGCGCGCGCCCTGCCTGTCGCGTTGCGGTTTGGCAAGATTGCCACCGCCGCGCGGGCCGGGCCTGGGATCGAAAGGCGTCGGTTCGGGCAGTTTAAGTAGTGGGCGTTCCGGCATTATCGTCCTGCTTTTGCGTCAAGGGTCCAAGGACGCGGGACGCCCAAATCTTCAATTGCTGCTTCGCGATCTGTGCCGGTGTTTCTTCTCCGGCGGCCAGGACCTGCCGGCGGGCCAGATCGAGGAAGAACTCTTCCGCTTCGCTGAAACTCACCTTGCCAAGGCTCTTGGCAATTTGCTGCGGCGATGCGCCGAGTTTGAGTTCCGAGCGATCGCTAAGCGCGGTGAGGTAGGAGGCGATCTGCTTTTGTGTTGGCGACGGCAGCGGAAGCCGCAGCTGAAAGCGACGCCATACCGCGCGGTCGAGGAGTTCGGCATGGTTCGTGGCTGCGAGGATCACGACATAGCTCGGCAGGTCATCGATCTGCAGGAGCAACGAAGTGACGACGCGTTTGATTTCACCGGTCTCGTGCGTGTCGCCGCGCTCCTTGCCGACCGTATCGAATTCATCGAAGAACAGAACGCAGGGCGTGGTGCGGGCATAGTCGAAGACGCGCTTCATCCGGCTGGCCGTCTCGCCCAGGAAACTGCCGATCATCGTCTCGTAGCGCACGACAAAGAACGGCACCGCGAGACTCTCCGCGATCGCTTCCGCCAGCGACGTCTTACCGTTGCCGGGTGGCCCGACAAGCAAGGCGCTGTGCCGGGGTTCGAGCGAGTGTGAGCGCAGCAAGCTGGCGCGCTGTTGCTCTTCCACGAGTTGTTGCGCCGCAGTCATCGTCACTTCGGGGAGTATGAGTTCCTCGAAACGCCGTCGCGGCTTCACTTCCGCAATGAAGTCACGCGCCCTCGCGTTTGACTCGGAGCTGTGCGCATTCATCAGTGTCGCCGCCTTTCCGTTCCAGTTGCTGTCGCTCAAACGGTAGGCTTTTTCGATCCGGTCTGCGACGATGTTGTGGTTCTTCGCCCGTTCTTCCGCGACAATGGCATCCACGATCTTGCCGAGCGTATGTTTATCGCCGCTGGCCCCAGACTTCACCAAGTTGATTAGAAGGTCACTGCGCGCCATTGCCACCTCCGCTGTCCTTGCGGTGGCGACCGCGGCGGTCACCGAATTCCGATTCAGGGATGTCGATACCTATCGCGCGCAGGCCCCGCAAGACTACAGTCCTGATATTTTCGCCCCGATCCGCTCCCATGAGTGCTACTTGCCGCCGGATCGCTTCCGGGACCATTACCTGAATGGGGACCTCTTTGTGGTCCGCATTGCGCTCAGCGCCACCGGTTGACTGCCGCGACGGCATGTTCCTTTTTGGCATTTCGATATGACCCGTTTCCGCCCGCAAATCTCCATTTTCATGATTTCATAAGATCATGATGTTGTCGACAAGACTGTTGCTATATATTGGCGCGTATTCGCACGGCCTCCACTATCTAAAGTGCCGAGGATCGGCCTTATTTCTCAACCCGCGTCGAAGGCATTGGCCTCAAAGCGCTCAGATAGTTCCGTTCACTGGGTGAGGTTCAGTAGACGATGGTGTGATCGCACTGCTGGACAACCATTATGGATTGAAGGGCCAGTCTGATGAGGCTGCAATGAGGCATGAGGCCGAAGTCCCGGGTCCGGTCTAGGCCCTGCCTTTCTTGAAGGGGCGCTATAGTTTGCAGTTTTTCGCGTCGGGTCCCCTGCGCATAGCAGCCGTTCTGCTTGGCCGCAGCGGACTTCCGCTTTCCTGAACAACCTTCCCGAAACAGGACGAGCCGGAGATCCCAGTTGCGAAGGTCGGCTTTCGCGACCTCCACAGCTTCCCGCTGCGGAGCAGCGAACTCACACTTCCCGCCCAACCTGCATGGGTACAGAGAGTAAGATGCGCCGACCCTACACCCGAAGCAATCGAATGGTTGTCCCTCAAGCAACCGATCATAGTTGCCGAGCAGGTCATTCTAATGCGGCGAATGGATTGCTGATCGTAATCCTGTCAGCCACCCTGAACCCGTCCTGCATGTCCTCGGAAAGCACGGTGTCGCAGCCTGCCAGCAACCCGGCCGCGACGATCATCGCGTCATAGACAGACAGCGTGTGTTTCCGCGCCAGGGCTATGCCCAGATCATGGGTCTCATAGGTCAATGGCTCAACGGTCACAAATTCACGGATCATGAGCAGAAATTCATCGCTCTGCGACCAGCTCATCTTGAACTTCCGCTGCGTGACATTCGCGATCTCGTTCAGCACCTGCACGCTGACCGTTCCGCCGTCACGCAATAGCCCTTCGGCAATGTCTGCCTTGGCTCGGTCGTCGGAGAAAAGATAAAGCAGGATGTTCGTGTCAAAGAACCTACCTGGCATTCGCCTCGTCCCGGTCGAACCGATAGCCCTTGGGCATCAACCCGCGAAACTCGCGCAAGCGTGCCAGAATTTCTTCGGGGTCGCGGCGGCGTTGCACCTGAAAATGCCCGGCATCAGTGGCCGTGATTTCGATCTCGTCGCCCGCCTTAAGCCCGAGTTCCTGGACCATCCGCGCAGGCAGGCGGACGGCCAGAGAATTACCCCATTTCGCGATCTGCATTATTTGGGCTCCGCCTTGAATGATACACATCGTCGATAATGTATATCTTGCCGACCGGCGGTGCAATCGGTGATGCGATTACAACTCGTGACCGAGATCCTTGCGGCGCGAAACGTGATGCTCGTCAGCCTCCTGCGCGGCCATCTTCTCTTTGACCTGCCGGGTCTGTGCGAGTGTCATGCCGACCGACTGATGGGCTTCACCCGCCGCTGCCACAGCACGCGCGATTGCCCGACGCTGACCGGCATCAGGGAAATCGACGGCCAGGGCGTTGGTGTCGCCCGTCGCGATCCGCGCCATGGCATTCTCACCATAGCGTTCACGGAAGTCGGCCCCGAAGCGCGCGGCGTGCTCGTCGTTCTGAAACTCGACCTTGCCATGCTGGGCGTGAACATCGGCCATTGCAGACAAGGTGCGGGTGAGCTTGTCGTTCATGGCCTCCTGCTCGATCGGCACCGCGCGGGAAATCGTGCGTGCAGCAGCCGCATAGAAGGTATCGACCAGATCGGCCGCCCTGCCACGCCCGTCCTCGGAAGACAGATCGATCTTCTTCGCGTCGGCCACAGCCAGAATATCGGCCTTGATCCACTCGCGCTCCTGCCAGGCATTCGCGGCGCCGATCTCCATTCGGGACTGGATCACGCTCGGATCGAGACCTGCCTTCTCTGCGGCCGCGCCGATCTGTGCTGTCATTTCCTTCGACCCATCCGGCCCGATGACCTTGTGCTTGTCCTGAACGGTGATGCGATCACCGTCCATCTGCGCCTGATAGACCGGCGTGCGCGGGGCGTGGTGCATCAGCTGCGCGCCGCGATTATCGCCCAGATCGCGCACGATCTCCGAGGCAATGCCGTATAATTCATCACGCATTTCGCGCTGCTCCTGCAAGGGCAGGCGCGAAATGTCGGTCTCGCTTTCATCCAGCCAATTGCCGAAGGCATTGGCCAGATCACCGCGATTGCGGATAGTTTCTGCGTCCATGACGATCTCCTGATTTCGGTGATTGATGATGCCGCCCTGCTCAAGAAGGTCGGCCGCGGCTTCGATCTTCTGCGCCAAGCCCTCATCGCTGATAAGGGTGGCAATGACTGCTAGACTGCGCAGCGTTTCGATATTGCGCTGGATATGATCAAGCGCATCGCTGAGCGCCCTGCCCTGCCGGCGGGCCTCAACAGGCTCACGACCTTCTCGCGCGGCTCGCTCGATCTCGGCCCGTGACGGTCCATAGGTCAGCACGCCACGATCCAGGCGGCTACTCTTGTCCAGAAACATGCCCTGGCTGCCGGCGATTTCCACTAGGCGTTCCTTCATAAAATCGAGGTTGAAAGCGTGGTCCTTCGCCATGAAGAACCAGTCACCGTTCTCCACCCCACGGTTATTCACGACGACATGGACATGATTGTTGACCCGGTCCGTGTGCAGGGCCGCAACATAGGCCCACTCCTCGCCATCGGAATGCAACCCGGATTGGAACATCTCCATGCACCATTCCTCTACAACCGGCCGGGCGCGTTCAGCGCTCACGTCAAAGGGAAAGGACACCAGCAGATGCGTGGTATGGCCGTTCTTCGGATCGCCGGTCCATTCGTCCGACCACTGCTCGACGATAGCTTTGCGCTGATCGCCGTCCAGCGTACGAGAACGAGGGTCCAGATCGGCCATGTTCCCGAACACAGCCGCCGCCTTGGAGAACAGGTAATCAAGCTGATTGCCAAGCTGCTTTCTGGTATGGGTGCCGCCGTTGTGGATCTTCTTCAGCACCGCCGCGTTCGAGCCCTGGGCAACGCGCCACAGGCCAGCAGCCCTTCCGGAAACCTTTGGCTTCGGCGGCTGGTAACTGCCGCCCCGCACCGCGCCCCTCCAGACCGGAAGCTCGATCTCGCCTATCAGAGATGATGCCAGACCGCCCCGGCTCATGCTTCACCTTCGATAAATGCCTTGAAGAGCCGCACTCCTCGCCGGCGCTGCTCGCTCACCACAGCCTGAAGGAAGGTGCGCACCTTCGGCATGGTGAGCCGCAGATCGTCCAGGGCATGCATCTGTCCCTTGGCAAGCTTGATCTTGCGGGTATTCGCGGCGAAGGCGATCTGGTTGATGTTGACGCCGATCTTGTGCAGTTCGTGCTTGATTGCCTCAAGTTCCGCCGCCTGCTCGGGCGGAAATTCAAGCATCCCGACGCTCGAACGCAGTAAGGTGCGCAGCACTTCCGACCTGCTATCCGTGCCAAGAACATCCTTCAGCCGGTCCAGTTGCTGCAATTCTTCAGGCGACAGCCGCACCGCAACGGCGCTGCCATAGGTCGTGGTGGCCTCTGACTGACGCAGTTTGAGGGCCTTTTCCTTCTTGATCGCCTCCGGCTCGGCCCCGACAGCATCGGCAACCGTCGACACTGTGCCGCCAGCCTTCAGTTGCCGGATCGCCTCCGCTTTCTGGTCTTTCGTCAGCGATTTACGCGCCATTAACATTCTCCTGACGATGGCCGCGAGACTTTTTTGTAAACATTCCGCATTTCCTGCCACTTCCCCATATGTGCCAGAGTAACCCAAGATCGCCCACCAAACAATCGGAAATCGCGGCCGTAGGCTGCGTCGATTGAGGCGATCGCAGCGGTTGCTCGGTGCGGCACATATGGTCCGTTTGCTTACCCCCAAGGGAGTGTCGCCATCGCGACACCGCTTCAGGCGCGCGCAGAGCGCCGTCAGAGGGCCATTCAGGACCAAGCCGCAGGGGTGATAGCCAAACCCCGCCAGCAGGCCCCACGCGCCCTCTCCGTGCGACCTAGCTCCGGCACCAACAACGGATCGCGCAGTACGGTTTACGGATGTTGCTTGTTGGATTTCGTATGTCGTATGTTGCAGCCACTTTTGCTCAGCGCCTGCCATTTTATATCGCATCACGCATCGCGCATAACGTTTGTTGCACCGCGCAGGTCGTTTGTAGCAGTTCGCAAATTGGAGCACGTATCCCGCATGCGGCATATTTCTTAACGTATTGCGTATCTAGGAGACTGTATCGCGTTTGCGGTACAGCGCTTGTCGCTTTTCGGTTATCGTGTTACGCATCAAGGACACCGCATCACGCAGAACGGATAGCGCATCATGGGCACAGGCAGACGAATCATCGCAGTCATGAACAAGAAAGGTGGCTGCGGAAAATCGACGCTCGTGCGCGGTCTTGCTTCTGTGGCCATCGACCGAGGCGAGCGTGTGACGATCTTCGACACTGACAGCAACCAGGGCATCGCTGAATGGATGAACGAAGCGCGCAGCCAGGGCTATTGGCATGACCGGATCAATGTGATCGGCACATTGAGCGCCGAGAAGGTGCTTGAGGACATTCAGTCACTATACGAAGGGCCGGACGAGAATCACCTGATCCTGATCGATACTTTCGGCGGTGGATCAGAAGCGCATGACGAAATGGCGATGACCGCGCATCTGATCGTCTCGCCCTGCCGCCTGTCATCGCAGGATGTGCGCGACACCACTTCAACCGGCATCTGGCATGAAAAACTGAAGACCCGCGTCGATGATCCCGATCATGTGCCGCCATTTCGTGTGGTCGGAAGCCATGTCGGCAAATCGATCAGCGAATCCGCGAAGACGCAGATCGCGATCATGTTCGAGACGCTGCCGACACTTGAAGATTTCGTGCTGGACCGGGCCTGCTACGAGCGCATGAACGACACCGGGCTTCTGGGCGTCATCCGTGACAAGCACCCGAACCGAAGCCTCGTGCAATCAATCGCACCAGGCCTGACCGAAATGGGCGAATTGCTCGATCAGTTTGATACCATCATCAAGGAGAACAGCTGATGGCTAAACTCAAGGATCGTGGCATGGTTCTCAAGCGCGATGACAGTTTTGCGGCTCGTCTCGATGTTGCAAAGCCAGTGGAAGCCCCGCGCCCGGCCGAAAAACCCGCGCCCAAGCCGCCAGCGAAGAAATCGGCGGAAGCATCAGCTCCGACACCGAAGCCAGCCGAAAAACCGAAGGAGCTGGCGCAGCGTACAGTGGTTTCCGCACCGATCACGGCATCTGAACCAAAATCAGCCCCTGATAGTTCAACAACTCAAGAGCCTCGCAAGACCACTGAGGACATGAAGGCGACGGTCGA
This sequence comes from Paracoccus albus, assembly GCF_027913035.1. Classification (NCBI taxonomy): domain Bacteria; kingdom Pseudomonadati; phylum Pseudomonadota; class Alphaproteobacteria; order Rhodobacterales; family Paracoccaceae; genus Paracoccus; species Paracoccus albus. The sequence goes on along the minus strand of NZ_CP115777.1, from coordinate 62,326 downwards.
AGCGGACAGGGGGCCGAATGTCAAGCTGCGCGTCACATTCCGTTGCCCGACCGACCTGGCCGAACGGGCAACAGCCTGTGCGGAAAAAGCCCGCTGTCCGGTCAGCGCGGTCTTCCGCAAGGCCATGGGCGAGTTGCGTCCGCAGCTGATTGAGCGGATCGAGGCGGGCATCGAATACACAGAAGTGCCAAGCGAGCGGATGACGGATGCCAGCCACCCGTTTGACACATCCATGATGATCAGCCAGGCCGCCTATGACCGGCTGGCGAAAGAGATCGATCCGGAGGCAATGACCGGCATCGAAGCCCCCATGTCACGATGGGCGCGGGCACAATTTCTGCCGCATTTCGACGCATGGTTATCATCCAAAGGTCACTAGTCGAACGAGGCGAAGTGGCCCCAGATGCCGTCTTGGCTGGCGATTGCGGTGCTAGTGTCGACAATAGATGCTTGTGAGGTCCGCGCGTCAGCGCGGCCCGCGGTGATCGGGTGACGCGCCGGGGGATCGACACGGGCGATGCCCGTGCTCACCCCCGTCGCGACGATCGTTCATATACATGAGTTGTCCGCCCAGCACCCCCGGTTCTGCCCGTCAAGGGGCGAGCGCCGCCTTCGGCGTCGTCTTCCAGGCGTGCCGTGTCCTCGCCGCAAGCGGCTGCGGGCCGCACCACCCCGCCTTCCAGACCCCTTGACCGACAGCCCCAAGGCCGCGGGCAGGGCTTCGCCCTCCCGCTTTGCCCGGAAAAACCTGAGGTTTTCCGGGCAAAGCGAAAGGCCGCGCCCATAGCGGACGGAGGGACGAAATGCACATGTCGGAGCGACTGATCAAAGTGCAGCAATTGGTGAAGGCAGTCTATGATGCTGATCCAACGGATGCGGTGGTGGTGATGGGCGTCATTCTGGAAGAATGGCGTGCCGGCGTTCCGCTGGTGGCCTTTGTCGATGATGAAGATGAGGCGGCGTCCTGGGCCGCGCTGGCGACATTCGATGAGCTGCGCGCCTATTTCATTGCCGCCGGTCGGCAGCTGGCGGAATATCCGCTCGGCCGAAAAGGCGCGTCGCGGCTGGCGAAAAGGATGCTCGCCGAACTGTCGCCAGAGGATCGCGTAGCGGCATTGTTGGAACTTCAGGACATTCAAACGTCTGGCACGGCCTGAACGGGGCAGGGCGGACGAGGACGCGGCAGACGCCGGCGCTGACCTGGCCACTTGGCGAGGCCGAAGGCGAGCCCGCCGCCCGAAGGCGGCGGTACTTGTCAGCCGATCTCTTCGAGAAGCTTCTCGCCAGTGAAAGGGTTCACCTCATAGATCAGGACCGAAAATCCGAACTTCTCGACACGGATGCGCGCGCGGCGTCTGGCCTCGGCCAGCGTCGCGCACTGGATCGGCAGATCTTCGGGATGGTCGCGTAATTCATAGAACATGGCTTTACCTCCGATGGGCCGCTCACGCGGCGGCCCTGTCTTCGGTGGCGTCGGTCTCAACAGTTGGCTTGGCTTTCAGCAGCCAATCTGCGGCCTTCTGTGCTTCTGATGCAGCTTTGAAGATCAGGCGCTTGTCGTCGGCCAATGCGCGCAACCAACTTTTCAGATAAGCGGCTGACTGGTCGAAATCGGGCGTGAGGCCAAGGCTCGCGCAAACCATGCAATTTCCGATCTCGGCAATCAGTTCTTCGAACGCATAAGCTTTCCGGTCATTGAAGCGGCCAAAGCGATCAAGCCGCGACTTATGGCCGGTCCAGTGCGTCGCCTCATGGGCAAGGGTCGCATAATATCCGCTTGCGCTGTGGAACGTCGCGACGGGCGGCATGTGGATGTAATCCTCGCCGGGGACGTAATAGGCGCGTGGCTCGTCACTGTGGCGAATATCGGCACCCGTCCCGGCAAAGAATGCGTCAAGCTCGGCATCGGCTTCGGTGCCAAGGTCGCGGGCAGGATCGGCAGGCTTCGCCTGAAAATCCGCCGGCAATCCGTCGATCTGCTCGGCGTTGAAAACACGATAGGCTTTCAGATATGGAACGCGCTTGTCTGCGCCGGTGTCCTCGTCCTTGCGATCAACCGTGCCATATTTCACAACGGTTGATGATTTCTCGCCCTTGCGGACCTGCCCGCCTGCCTCCTGCGCTTGGCGATAGGTGAACCAATAGGCGCTGCGATAGCCGTTTTCCTCGGCGGCCAGCCAGAGCATCAGCACATTGATGCCGCGATAATATTCGCCATTGGCGCGGCGCGGAAAAGGTGCGCCGCCCGCTTCTCCGGTCCATGGTTTGCGCCATGCGGGCGTACCTGCCTCAATGCTGCGGATGATCTGGTCGGTGATGGTCTGGTAAAGATCGAAAGTTGCCATTTGTGGCCTCCTTTTTTCGCGACGATCCCGCCTTGGTCTTTTGCCTCGGTCGGGGTGCCCATAATGGGCGAAGGTTTCAGGCGAGAAGCGCGCAGCGCGCCCTCTCCTGAAGCCTTGCCAGGTGGCGAACCGGGCCGGTGAATTTCCAAAGGCGGCGCAGCCGGGACCGGAGCCACGCGCAGCTGCACGGAACCGAAGCCGCAGGCGAAGGTGGAGGAAGCGAGCATGGCGAGGACCCACCCTTTGGAAAGAGGGCCGGAACAGGCCCTCAATCCAGGACGCGGCGCGCGCCAGCGTGACGTGGCCCAGGCAAAGCCGGGGCGTTCGGCCTCCGGACGAATCCTCCGGCCGACGGCAGCCCGCGCATAGGCGCGGGCTACCAGATCCTGATCGGCAGTAGTTGCAGGGCGATGCGATCGCCATTGGCGCCCGCGCCAGTGACCGTCACCCGAATGGGCCGAGACGGGCAGGGCAGGGCGACCAGGACCGGCGCGCGAGGATCTGGCTCGGGACGAGACAGACCGCAGAAGCCGCAGCCGGTCGCATCTCCCTGAATGGCTCGGATCGAGGGCGCGCAGCGGCCGAGATTAGGGCACGGTTCCCGGACGAAGGAGGGGGAGGCGCAGAAAGGAGTTTTCCGGCAGGCACATCAGAACCCGCAAAACGCTATCCACAATACGGTAACCGACAAGCAGAAAGAAAAGGGGCTGTCTGCCCCTCGCCGCATATGCGGCTCACCCCGAGGATATTTGAAGTAGGTGATGGGCGAAGGGACGGCAAAGCCGCCCTAGAGGGCGGCGATGCGATCGGGGCGGAAGCCGGACCAGTGGTCGGCACCTGAAATCACCACGGGGGCCTGCCGATAGCCCAGGCTTTCAACGAAGCGCAGCGCGTCGTCGTCTTCGGTCAGGTCAACAACCGTATAGGCGACGCCTTTTGCGTCGAGGCTGCGGGTGGTGGCGGTGCATTGCACGCAGGCGGGCTTGGAATAGACGGTGATGCTCATGGCTGTTCTCCTTTGCTTCTGTGAACCTGTTTTGGGTCGAAGCATCAGGGTGGTGGTCAACAGCTAATTTGCCTCGCGAGGAATGGCCATAGGCCAGGGGAAATTAGCTGTTGAAGGGGTGAATCATGCCAAGGGCATGATGCGCACCGCCCACCAGCCGCTTCGGCCAGGGTCACAGTTGGGAAGCAAAGGAGAACAGCCATGTGACGCCGGATCCAGCTGCGACGGCAATGCACCGCCACCGCCCGGCAAAGCGCGCGGCCGTTCGCTGTTGACCTGACCGAAGACGACGACATGCCACGGAAAGCGGCGGTCGGCGGGTGGTGATTTCAGGTGCCGGGCACTGTCTGCGAGCAAGGTCAGTCGGACCCGACCATTGGCATACATGATCCTCCTAGCCAGGAGCCTCCGTCAGCTATGCACTCGTCATAACCCGTGCTGGTGGCTCCATGGCCCTGATCATCTGTCAAAAGCCAGTCGGCCAACGGAATACACATCATCACCAGCCCGATAACTGCAATGTACTTTGGAGCCTTTGTTTTGTCAGGGCTTTTCCAGGTGAGCCACAAACCAAGCAGCGCAACCGCTGTGCCAACGAGAAATACGAAAATCATCATGAAACGCCTCCAAAGAAAAATGCCCCGCCGAAGCGGGGCTAAAGTGCCTTTTCGCGAAAAAAGGTTAGGGAACGGTATCACTTTGTCAGGGTGAGGACCACCGTATTGATGCGCACGCCGACACTGGCGAAGCTCTCGGCCGGCAGGTCTCGCCAGAGACCGCGCCGCCAGCCGCGCGGGGCATGGCTCTCGGCCCATGCCCGAAAGCGTTCGTGCTTTGCGGTGCTGCCGACCTCGGCAGAGGCGGGCAGGATCGCGCGCAGCTCGCCGCCCGGCTTCAGGAAGTCGAAGGCATGCCTCAGATGATTCATGAAATGTGTCCCGGCGAACGGCGGGTTCATGACGACATAATCATAGACCGGCCGGGCGGGCAGCTTCAGGAAGTTCGCGCATTTCACGCTCAGGGCGGGGTGGGCGATGCCGCGCAGAGCCTCGGTCCGGTCGGGATGGACCTCGATCGCGTCGACGTTCGCGCCCTGCGCCAGCAGGGGGCGGACGAGCGCGCCGACGCCGGCGCTTGGTTCCAGGATCCGCGCGCCCGGTTCGATCCGCAGCCCGTCAAGCAGGTAGTCGACGACTTCGGCCGGGGTCGGATAGAAGGCCAGATCCTTTGCAAGCGCGGTGCCCGGCCAGAAATCGGCGGGCTGCGCCTCGGCGCCGGCGGCGTCGGGCAGCACCTCGCCGTAATAATCGGCCAGCACGCGGTTCACCTTCCGCAACAGGGTTTCATCCTTGATCCAGAGATGCAGGTTTCCATTCTTGAAGGTGCGGGCGAGGAAATATTCGCTTTCGACCTCGCCCTGCCGTGCGCCGTAGCGGCCGCGTCGGCTAACCTCGATGGCGTGCTCAAGCGCGCCATAGGTCCGGTTGCCGGCAAGCTGCGAAAACACCCGCTCAACGTCGGCCAAGGTGCGGCGCATCTGTTCGCCATGTCCAGAATAGGACCAGTACCCCCCTTCGCTGAACACCCATTCGAAGATCATGCGCTTGTTGATCTTGAAGGCGTCGTGGCTCTTGAAGGCGGGCGACAGTGACGCGAAGGCGCGCGCCACGCCGCGCTGAAAGATCAGGTTGGCCTCGCCGGTCAGGCGGGCGAGGGTGGCCCGGATCGTCTCGAATGTCGGTTCCGGCATGTCGTTTGCGGCCATCTGCTTGTCGAGCTGGTCGCGTTCGGTGCGGTCCATGATTTCCTTGAGGCGGGTTTCCTCGACGATGCGGCGCCAGATTGCGGCATCCAGGGTGCGCTTGTAGGTGGCGAAGGTCTTTTCGGTGTCGAAATCGGGATAGAGGGATTTTTCGACGGTCTGGTTGTCGTCGTAGTGCAGGTAAGAGGCGTGACCGGCGGTCGCGCCCTTGGCGGTCTCGGCCGCGCCGCGCGCGAGGGCGTAGCCCTTCGCAATAGCGGCAATAGCCTCTTCCATCTCGGACAGCGCGCGTTCGCGCATCATGCAAATGGCCTCGATGTTGAGGGGCGCGACAAGCGCCCCTGCATTGAAGGACAGCGGGGCGTTCATTTCTGATCCTCCCCGTTGGTGGCATCCAGCAGCAGTTCGCGCAGCTCGGCCAGCGGATGATTTTCGAAATCGTCATCGCGGAAATCCTCGGGGCCATCATATCCGGGGATCTCGTCATGGATGCGCTCGGCCAGTCGGTCGGCCAGCCCCGCGACAGTCCCGCCGGTACTGCGCCAGTCGCAATCGACATAGTGGACGGGTGCGCCGGTCGCGACCTCAAGCGCCAGCAGGGCGCGGCCAGCCTCGCCGTCCTGGGCATCATGGACAAGCTGCCAGCCTTGGCCGGTGTCGCCATAGATCGACCAGAAGGCGCGTTCCGCAGGGGGGCAAACCTCGATGGCCTCATCATAGTGGTTGCCGCGCTCGATCCGCACGGGCGAAACACAGAAGCGCCGGAAGCTGGCGGGGCTATCCCCCGCCGAAAGTCCGTTGAAGGAAATGGGGCTCATGCGATGGCCTCCTTGCTGGCTTGGAAATCCTCCAGCATGACGCCGAGGTCATGCGGGGTTGGCAGATCGCCATAGAAAATTGCGGTTCCGATATAATCGGGGCTTGAAAACGTGCGGCTCCGCATCGGCGTGTCATGGTCGGCATATGCGCGACAGCGGGTTGTCGCTGCGGTATCGGGGCGGCGAAGGAAATAGACGTGCCACTTCGCCAGCCCTTCGGGGTTGGTTTCTGCGTCCCGCTTGAGCATGGTCGCCGCGAGACGTTCCACCTCGAACGAACGGGCGCTATCGCGGATGGAAGGGTGGCAATCGGGCGCGCCCCATGCACCGCCTTCCTGAATGGCGAATTTGTTGCCGGGAAAGCGTTCGGCCAGCAGGCGGGCATAGATCTGGGCCGCGCGTGCGCTGACCACAGTGATTACGAAAGCGCCGGGCTGATGATCGGATTGAAGGACGGAATAGGGGATCATCACATATCCCCGCCGTTGATGCGCTCGCAAAGCGCGTCGATCTCATCCAGCGATAGCGGGTCAATGTCGCCGCCATTGGTCATGATCTCGGTGATCGGCGCCGGCACCCGGTTGGAACCTTGAAGCAACCGCAGGCCAGCGAGGATGGCCGAGATCTCGGCCAGGTCAAAGCTGGCGGTGATGGGCTTGTCGAAAGCGGCCATGTTCATGCCCCCACGCGGTCGATTTCGCGGACGGCCCAGGTATCGGCATATTGAATAACCGGGGTCAGGCCGAAGGCATTGGGGCCGACAATCGGGCCGATCCAGCCGCTGAGCTTCGGCAGTCCCTGCAATTCCTTGCTGGCGAGGGGATCATCGACATAGCCGGTGATTTCGGCGTCATTGGCCGCGATCCAGCTTTCCAGATCATCGCAGGCATCGCGGCAGATGCCGAAATCGTCGGTCATGGCGTAAAATTCAAAGAGAACCATTCTAATCTCCTTTTTTCGCGACGTTCCCGCCTTGGTCTTTTGCCTCGGTCGGGGTGCCCATAATGGGCGAAGGTTTCAGGCGAGAAGCGCGCAGCGCGCCCTCTCCTGAAGCCTTGCCAGGTGGCGAACCGGGCCGGTGAATTTCCAAGGGCGGCGAAGCCGGGACCGGAGCCACGCGCAGCTGCACGGAACCGAAGCCGCCAGGCGCAGGTGGAGGAAGCGAGCATGGCGAGGACCCACCCCTTGGAAAGAGGGCCGGAACAGGCCCTTTATCCAGGACGCGGCGCGCGTCAGCGTGACGTGGCCCACGCATAGCCGGGGCGTTCGGCCTCTGGCCGAATCCCCCGGCCGACAGCAGCCCGCGCATCAGCGCGGGCTTCCGACCTGGGCTCGTGAAACGGTCCAGGGGCGGCTTGCGCCGCCCCTTTGCCTGCCCTTATTCCTGCTCGTCTTTTTCCCGACGCGGGAAGGCCACCATGTCGACATTCGGGAACATGTTGTGACGAACGCTGATGGAGGTGATTTCCCCGGCCTCGTTGGTGTTCACGAAGACCACGCCGCAGCGATCCCAGAAGGTCGTGCCGTCTTTTTCGCCGGCTTTGACTTTGAGGGTGAAGTTTTGAGAAGCCATCTTGAAGTTCCTTTCCATGGGTTTTTCGATGAAAACGACAGAGTGGGTAGGGAAAGGGGCTGTCAGCGGCTAATTTCTTTCGCGATGTGAACACTGCGCAAAACTGCCTTTTGCGTCACGAAACTACCTCGTGCGTGTGTTTCCGACATTTCCCGTTCGTGCCCTTCTGATCCGCCGAGTGGCGAAGCCATCCGTGCTTTTCACTTTGGATGACCTCATGTCATCCGAAGGGCAAAGCAGGGTGGGCGCAGCCCGACCTGCGGCCGGACGGTGATCTGACACACGGGGCCGGAGCGGTGAAATTGGGAGGGGCCCGCGCCCTGGCGCGGGAGGAACCGGATTTCTCCGTGGAGGCTGACGCGCAGCGGCACCAGAGCCCGTGTTCAGAGCGCCGGCCGGATGGCAGGCGGACCTAGCAAACGGAAAGGTGTCGGACGTGCCAGAGCGGAGCGGAGGCGCGGCTGTCCTTCCGATCAGCGATCGCGGCCATAACCGCGATCACCGCGTCCGCTTCCAAGGATTTTAGGTAGAGTGCAGCATAAGCATCGATGTGCATTATCATGATTATGTCATCCACCTGAAAAGTAGTCGTCATATTGCGCGCCTAGTGATCGACCCATCCTATCGCGACCGCAGAACGATTAGAAAGATGCATCATCATGTTGGCTTTGAACAGGGTTGCCGTGACCTATGGGAATGGCACACAAGCTCTAAAACCGACCTCGCTGAAGCTCGCGCAGGGGCAGTTTGTCGTCCTTTTGGGCCGCTCTGGCGCGGGTAAATCCACACTCATCCGCACCCTTAACGGCTTAGTTGCTCCTACGTCCGGTTCGATTATCGCTGATGGCGTTGGATCTCTGGACGGAGAGCGGGCGCTCCGAGTGCACCGCAGGCGCACCGGGATGATTTTCCAGCAGCACCAGCTCATCGGGCGCTTGAGCGCGCTTGATAATGTGATGACCGGTCGCTTGGGCTATCACTCATCCTTTCGAACCCTCTTTCCTCTTCCGCGTTCTGACCGGCAACTTGGGCTGGAATGTCTTGCTCGGGTTGGCTTGCTCGACAAAGCCTTGGTGAGGGCTGACCAGTTGTCGGGCGGCCAACAGCAACGTGTCGGCATCGCCCGTGCTCTGGTTCAGCAGCCCCGATTGATACTGGCTGACGAACCTGTGGCCAGCCTCGATCCGGAAACAGCCGTCGAAGTCCTTTCGCAACTCCGCCACATTTGCACGACGGATGGCATAACGGCTGTCATCAGCCTGCACCAGATCGACTTGGCGAGGCGCTTTGGTGATCGGGTCATCGCCATGCGTGATGGCTCTGTAGTCGCAGATGCGTCCGTTGATGAACTGACAGATCAGATGTGCGCCTCGATCTACCGCAGCGAAGCTTCAGGCCGGAGTTCGCAGCAAGCGCATCACCATTCATCCCACTCCCAACCACAACCTGTTGCTGCCATGGAGGCCGCCCTATGAAGAAGTTGCTCCCCGTTGTCGTTCTCGCTGCTCTCGGCTGCGGCTCCGCAGTGCATGCGGAGGCAAATCCAGAAACTCTGCGCGTGGCGCTGTTGCCCGACGAGAACGCCGCCACAGTGATCAAAAACAATCGTCCGCTGGAAGAGTATCTTGAAGAAACTCTTGACCGCGACATCGAGCTGATCGTGACCACCGACTACTCCTCGATGATCGAGGCGATGCGGTTCGGTCGGCTTGAACTCGCATATTTCGGTCCGCTTTCCTACACGTTGGCCAAGACGAAGGCCGAGATCGAACCCTTTGCGGCACTGATGAAAGACGGCGAGACAACTTACCGCGCCGTTGTCATCGGCAACGCTGAAGCCGGCATTGAGACTATTGCGGATGCTGCCGGCCACGATGTGGCATGGGGTGACGTGGCATCTACTTCCAGCCACCTGATCCCGAAATCCATGCTGCTTAAAGCGGGTCTAGAAGCAGAGACGGATTACAGTGAGAACTACGTCGGCTCCCATGATGCCGTGGCGCTGGCGGTGCAAAACGGCAATGCCCAGGTTGGTGGTCTTTCGCTGCCCATCTTCAACGCTATGGTTGCTCGCGGCACGATCGACCCCGCGAAAGTTGTTGCGCTCGAAGAGTCCGATCCGTTTCCGCAGTATCCTTGGACGATGCGCTCTGACCTCGATCCGAACCTGAAGCAAGCCATCACCGACGCGTTCATCAACCTGAACGATGAGGAAGTGCTGGCGACGTTCAAGGCAGATGGTTTCGCGCCGATCAACGACAAGGCTTACGATGTCGTGCGGGATCTCGGTAAGATGCTGAACCTCGACCTCAGCAAATAAGACATATCAACCGCCATTCATTGCGGGCGCAGGCGAAGTCTGCGCCTCACTTTTCAGGAGCACGTCAATGACAGCGCTTTCCCAAAGTTTCGACAGCATCCTTCAGCGCCAAAGTAGAGCTTGGAAGCGCGCTGCCGTGATCGCGGTGATCATCGCTGGCGTCATCATTGTCAGCAGCTACCACTCCGGCTTGCTTGATCTGGAGCGGCTTGGTTCCGGCCTTCCTTCGCTTTGGCAGTTGGGAAGTGAAATGGTTCCGCCCGATTTCAGCCGTGGGATGGAGTGGATCGGCCCCTTGGTTGATACTCTTGCCATGAGCATCGCCGGGACGGCAATCGCGGTTCTGATTTCGCTTCCCGTTGGCTTTTGCGCTTCGCGAAAAACAGCGCCAAACCGCGTTATCTACATGATCGCCCGCGGCCTGCTGAACGGCCTGCGCTCGATCCCTGAGTTGATCATGGGTATCGTTTTCGTTGCAGCGGTAGGCTTCGGGGCTCTGCCCGGCGTTCTTGCTCTAGGCCTTCACTCCGTTGGCATGGTCGGAAAGTTCTTTGCAGAAGCCATCGAGCATTGTGACAATGCGCCAATCGAGGCGGCGCGGGCCGCCGGTGCTTCACCCTTCCAGATCGTCACGCGCGCAATCCTGCCGCAAGTCCTGCCTCAACTGGCCGATGTCACGATCTACCGTTGGGAGTATAACTTCCGCGCCTCCACCATCCTTGGCACGGTCGGAGCCGGCGGCATCGGCTTTGAGCTGATGACCTCTCTTCGGATTATGAATTATCAGGAGGTTCTTGCCATCATGCTGGTCGTTCTTCTGATGGTCACCGTGGTCGATCAGGTCGGCGCTCTTCTTCGCCGCCAACTTCAATAAAACAACAACAGGGAGCGCGACATGTTGCCCAAGATCGTTATCACGCACAAAGTCCATGACGAGATCCTGACCAAGCTGGCGCCTTATGCCCGCGTCAGCGTCAACGAGTCGGACGATACTTGGGCGCATGACAGGCTTTTGGCAGAACTCAGTGATGCGACTGCGATGATGGCTTTCATGCCGGATCGGATCGACGCTACGGTTCTGAGCCACGCTCCTAGCCTGCGGCTTGTAGCTTGCGCGTTGAAGGGTTTCGACAACTTTGATGTTGCTGCCTGCACGGCACGAGGGGTCCATGTCTCCATCGTGTCCGATCTTCTGACTGATCCGACCGCAGAACTGACCATCGGCTTGATGATTGGCTTGGGGCGGCACATCCTGCCGGGGGATGAAGCTGTCAGAATTGGCTACAAGGGGTGGAGACCGCGTTTCTACGGCGTGGGCCTGAAGGGCGCAGCGGTTGGCATCTTAGGCATGGGAGCGATCGGCAAGTCCATTGCTGAACGGCTCACGGGCTTTGGAACGCAAGTGAGCTATTGGGACAGGCGCGAGCTCGGTTCTGATGATGAAGAAAGGCTCAAGGTTACGTTCACGGATTTCGAACGGCTTCTTTCCACTTCGGATTTCGTAGTGTGTGCCCTTCCGCTCGCCAACGACACGCAGCATCTGCTCGGCGCACTGGAAGTTGCGAAGATGCGGAAGGGGACGCTTCTGATCAATCCATCACGTGGGAGCGTTGTGGACGAAGGGGCCGTGGTGGCTGCGCTGGAGGCGGGACATCTGGCGGGTTACGCCGCAGATGTCTACGAGATGGAGGACTGGGCGCGGCCGGATCGACCTGAAGCTGTCCATCCTGGCTTGGTGCAGCGTCGCACGGACACCTTGCTGACACCCCATATCGGCTCGGCGGTTACCAAGACTCGCCTTGCGATCGAGCATGAGGCGGCTGACAACATCATTGATCTTCTTGAAGGCCGCAGACCGCGAGCCGCTATCAATGAGCCCGCGTCTGTTCTCTAACAAGGTATCCTGCATGTATCATCTGTCTCATGTCGCTGCCTTCGTTGAAGTCATCGAGACGGGAAATTTTCGTGCGGCATCGCGACGGCTGCAAATCTCGCAGCCTACGGTTTCGAACAGCGTCAGGCGCCTTGAGGATATCCTAGGGGTGCAACTGGTAGATAGAGGGAACGATCGCTGTGTTCCGACGCGGCACGGAGCCATATTCTTGCCATTTGCCAAGAGCCTGCTGACGGTTTCTGCACGTGCCTTTGACCGCTTGCACATGGAACAAATTCAACTGGGTGCGAGCAGCAACATCGGTATCTACCTCATGCCGGAGCATCTGAAGCGCCTGCATGGTGCCAAAGGGCGCTCTGCCAACTTGGTAATCGCCTCCAACCTGGAGATCTTAGAAAAACTCCAGAGAAAGGAAGTTGATCTTGCTTTCATGGAGTGGTGGGACGGCCGGAATGGATACGAGGCCAGCCTGTGGCGCACCGAGAAGCTCATTTTGATTGTTTCCCCGGATCACCGGTGGGCAAGCAAGGGTTCGATAGACTCGTCTGAACTTTTCACGGAGTCGCTGATCGGAGGCGAGCGTGGAACCGGGACGGGCACTATTCTCCGCCGTGCCTTCGGTCAAAAAGCAGATCAGCTATCGATCAGCCACACAACCGGAAGCACTGAAGGGGTGAAGCGTGCGGTCAGAGCGAGACTAGGCGTATCGTTGGTGATGAAAAGCACGGTTCTCGATGAACTGGCTTCGGGTCAACTTTGTGAAGTTTCTATCAAGGGCGTAGATTTGGAGAAGCCAATTTGGGCCGTCCATCCTGTAAAGATGGAGGACGGTTCCCCGGAAGCCGAGACGCTTAGCATCCTCCTCAATGCCAAGACGGTGCCTGTTCTATGTCAGCAGGCTGCACGACCAGCCGAAGCAGCTAACTGAAAGACAGACATGGGGCTTCGAAAGAGATGTATGAACCGCAGCCGAACAGCGGCCGCGACCTTGTAGCGGCAAGATTGCGTGGCAGATGAAGCAAGAATGCCTGACACGTTGTCGGTGCTTTTCGAAGTTCATGCACCGTGGCGCGGCAAATCATCTTGCGAATCTACACGCGAGGAATGGCCGCAGGCCAGGGGAAATTAGTCGTTGAAGGCACATGCCGCATGGCAGCATGTGCCGGTCTGCCCCGACTGCCTGCTAGGTTTCATCAGATAGAAAAACCACATGAACGGAACGCATGGCTTCGGGACCGTCATCCCTGTCAATCGTACGAAAAAGACGGCAGGAACTGGCGGTTGTGCAGGCGCATCGCTCGATCCAACGAGGCCGGGGAAATCACCAGGCGCAGGCAACAGTCGCATCTTCCCGAATGACGGCATGGCCCGGCGGCGGGATGACGATCTGGAGGGCAGGCAGGGCAGCGACTGCAGACTCTGGCGCCGCTTCGTGCCCCCGCCCGCGCCAGTGACCGTCACCCGAATGGGCCGAGACGGGCAGGGCAGGGCGACCAGGACCGGCGCGCGAGGATCTGGCTCGGGACGAGACAGACCGCAGAAGCCGCAGCCGGTCGCATCGCCCTGAACGGCTCGGGGCGCAGGCCGGCTTGCCGGACAAGCCTAGGGCACGGTCCCCGGACAGAGGACGGGGAGGCGCATCGGAATTTCACCGGACTTTTGTATGAATTTTACAGCATCGGCATTCTTTGCTTGACCTGCGCCTTCATGGCGGGCGGATGTTCTAATGTGACGACTTGTGCCGATTTTCACCTGATCTGGCCGGCCAGCAACTGGCGGCCCAAAAAGCTGGAGGTTGCAATCGCATTCCTGCGCAAGAACCTGATGGCCGCGCATCAATATACAGACAAAGGTTAGAAGCCAGATCCATCACAAGTCGTCACATTAGAGCGGATCGCCGAGACGCTCGACGATCTCGGCGTCGAGCAGGCCTATGGCCGCATCCGGCGCGGCACCAACCTGACGGTGATCCACGGTGGCAAGGCGGAGAAGGAAAGCGGTGCGGCTGCCGGGAAGGATGGCGAGGATGGATCGAAGGACGCTGGATCGCAGGCTGGCCAGGTCGAGAACGTGCCGGCGAGTGGCAACAAGTAGCTTTGCGAATAATTTTCGCTAGACGTCCTCGACGACCGATATCACGCATGCCTGGGAGCCTTGGCTGCGGGCATGGTCAATAGTCTTCCTCTGACGTGGCCTGAGGCGATCGTTCGGTGCCTTGACCTCGGCGATCGCAAGGCCTTTGGCGTTCCACAACTTCAGATCGAGTGCTGATCCGGTATCGCTGTCCCAGATCCCTTGTCGGTAAGCCTCCGCGAAATCAATGGCTGACGATGCAACTTGCCGCACCTCGGAGGGCAGATGGCTGGCGAAAGCCCTGGCTTGGGCGATCAGGTCGCGCTCACCGAATTCGTAGTCACGAACAGCCCATTCCAATCGGGGAAATTCGCCCGTGCTTCTCGCTTCGGGATAATTATCGCCAATTTTCGGCCATCTCAAATGATCGAGGCTGTAGTCGAGTTCACCAAGCGTCTTCTGTGCCGCCAGTTTCTCCTTTGTATAATTGCTTTCGACGATCTCGCGGATTTTATCCATGCCTACCGCATGCAGAAAGGAGATGAGGTGATCCGGCTGTTGATTATTCGTCGAATAATAGGCGCGCTTCCACTTCTTTCCGGCGCAGACGACGCGCAGCCGCTCCTCCATTTCAGCCAGCGTGATCGACCTCATGAAGCGCATCGTCTTGTCGTATGAATAGCGATGCTGGCGAAACAAGCCGTCCGTGCCGCGGAAATAGACGAAGCTCGGGGTGAAGGCCGGGTTCATCTTGTTCGATACCTTTCCCGGCCAGCCGGCCAGGGCGATGATCAGCCCATAATAATCTTCCCGACCGGTGAAAAACCCGTCCCATCCGTGATCGCGCAGGTAATGGAGCACTGCGATCTCGACGACATCTGGATCGCTGCCCTTCCAGGACCAGAGCTTCTTGCCATTTCGCTTCAGCGCAATGGTCCTGTCTTCGCTCAAATCGATCGCCATTGGCTTGTCCTCGCATGCAGGCACTTAACGCGCCGACCCGGATGTGATTGTGTTCCGGCAAACACCCGGGAGGCAAGACCATGAACCTGCATTCCCCAGGTGGCGTGTCGTTCGAGGTGAAGATCGCCTGTATCCGATTGCTAGACAAGGATTTTCTGCCGCAAGCGGCTCCTGCGGTCGCGCAGACTGCTGGATCTGGACGGATCAGACCGCGAAGCCGCTGAGTTCATGAGCCGATGAAGAAAAGGCGGGCGAGGGCGGCGCCGCCGCCCATGACGGCCGCGGCGGCCAGGAAGGGGGCAAGGAAGGTGCTGACCTTGATCTGCTTGCCTTCGGCCAGCAGTTTCGACATTTCGGCCTGAAGCTTTGCGGTGTTCGCATTCAGGTTTGCGATTTCGGCTTCGTGCTTGATTGCATCGGCGTCGGTCATGAATGGTCTCCTTGATGGTAATATAGGATGAAACCGTGTCCCGCGAAAGGCAAATGCCCGCCGCGCACGGTCGCCGGCAGACGGACATGCGAGGTCAGGGACGCCCGGCACGGGCGCTTGCAAGCCGGGCTTGCCCGGCGCCGTCCTTGAACCGCATGGTAGAATGACAAGACCGTATGTGGTGTGCTGCCCGGCCCTGGCCGGCGCGGCAGCGACGGCCAGGTTAACAGCCGGGCGCGATCTTTGATGATGGGCTGGCGATCGCCGCGCGAAGCGCGGCTCGGCCCGAAGGGCCGGCCCGGATTTTGGGGTGGTTGGCTTCGACGACCAGCCCGAAATCCGGGCAAATGGTGACAGCCAGGGCTTGAGAGGATGCAGTAATGAGCGGCGGATGGGTCAAGACAGTGGTGATGATGACAGGGCTGGCCCTGGCTGTCACCGGCTGTCGGGCACCAATGGGCGTTGACCCTGCCGAAATTCAGGTAGTCGATGGGGACACGATCCGATGGCAGGGTCAGCGCATCCGGCTGCAAGGACTGGATACTCCCGAACTGTTCAGCCCGCAATGCCCGGCTGAACTGGCGGCGGCGCGGGCGGCAAGAGATGCGCTGCGCGGGCGCCTCGCTGCCGCGCAGCGGGCAGAATTGAGGATCGCGCCGGAACTGGACCGATATGGGCGCGGTCTGGCAAGGCTCGCCCTCGATGGCGAGGACGTGGCAAGGGCAATGATCCGTGTGGGACATGCGCGACCATATGACGGCGGCGCCCGGCCCGGATGGTGTGGCTAATCGCGAATGCGGCCGCGCGGGTCGATTTGCCAGCCGGCGGCGGTACGCAGGATGCTGGCAGTGTCGCCATGCTGTGCGATGAACACGCGGTCAGCCTCGGCCTTTCGACCCTGGTGAAGATCGCCCGCGCGGTGGCCGCTCGGGCGGCGGCACCACACCCCCGGCGGCTTACAGCAGGTCGGGCACCCAACGGCCAGAACCGGGTGGCGATGAGTGGTAAAGTCGGGCATCGTGGAAATCTCCCTGTTCGGACAGGCAGGGGCGGCGCAAGCCGCCCTTGCCATTTTCGTCAGATGCAGCCGGGACGCCATGCGTCGATCCGTGCCTTTTTCTCGACGTCGATGTGCCACGCCTTCTGATAGTCGGGATCGGTGAACAGCTTTTCGAGGGCGTCGGCCTTTGCGGACTTCTTCATCGCCTTCCACGATTTGAAGCCGTTCCTGGTCGGATTGCAGCCGGTCAGGTCCAGCATGAGGCTGTCGAGATAGTCGGCATTCACGCGCTTGAAAAAGCCCTCGGCGGTTGGGGTCCAGACTTGGCGCAGGTCGGCGCCGGTGCTGGCCTCGATGTGGTCGAACAGTGCGCTTTTCTGCATCGGATAGGGCAGGGTCCGGGCCAGCCCCTCGGTCAGTGCGGCATTGCGGGCCTTCTTGCCTTCGGCTTGGAAGTCGGTGAAGGCCGTGAGGCGTTCTTCGTCGTCAAGCCAGCGGTGATGTTCGCCGTCACCCGACAGGCGCGGCTCCGGGGTCAGGCCATTGGCCTTCTCGGGGGTGATGTTGGCGCGATCCGGGCGGATATTGAACACGCTGTCATGGCCACTTTGCGCCGACAGGCCGAAGGCCAGCAGGTCGAGAGCGAGTTCCGGCTTTGCCAGCAGCGCCGCCTGAACGGCGTGAAGGCGGGCGCGGCGCATGTCCTCGACCAGTGCCGCATTATAGGGCGATTTCGGCGTGTCGTCGGCACTGCCAGCATGGCCGCTGGACGCGGCGAAGCCGGTCAGGATTTTGGCCTCGACGGCAGCGGCGTGGTCCTCGGGGCGGACATAGCCGCGCGAGGCGTCAACCATGCCGCTGCTATTCACATAGACGTAAGCGCCTGCGTGCTGACGCTGTTCGTCGGTATAGTCGCCCTCGGCCAGTTCCTGCAAAGCTTCAAGTTCGGCTCCGCCTTCTTCATCAAGCGCATCGGCCTGATAGAGTTCGGCCAGTTCATCATACCGCTCGGCCTGTTCCTCGGTCAGTTCGACCTCGACCTTGTAGAGCCGCGTCAGCTTTTCGATGATATTGTAGCTGACATAGCTTTCGGGAATGACTTCAATCCATTTCCAGCCTTCGGCCTCGATTGCGGTGGCGGCATCTTCCAGCTTCTCCGCAAACAGGCGGTCGAGAAGGTCGGGGTTTTGCAGATAGGTGCCGTTTTCCTCGAACAGATCACGGGTGACTTCGCCGCCTGCGGCGGTATAGGCATCCAGACCGACAAAGGCAGCACGGCGGTCGGTCAGCTTGACAGCCTCCGGCTGTAACCTTGCCTTGACGCGGTGCTCGGAAGCATGAGGGTTGCCCTCAACCTCGGCCAGCACCTCAAGCGCAAGGTCAGGATCATTTGCGACGGTGAACGCTTTGGCGATATTCAGGGTGATTTTTCCCGCTTTCAGAGCGGCCAGAACCGGCGCAGGCAGGTCCGATAGGGCGAGACGGCGATAGATTGCGGCCTCGCTCGTGGCGAAGGTTTTGGCGATGGTGGGCACATCTGCGCCAGCATCCCGCATCTTGGCGAAGGCGCGGATTTCATCGGCGGGGTTCAGCGCCTCGCGGACGGCATTTTCGACATTCGCCCATGCACGGGCGGTCGCGTCGTCGGGCGCAATCCTGACGGGAATTTCGGCCAGTTCCGGGCGGCGGTCCAGCAGATCGGGCTGCTTTTCGAATGCGCGGATCAGGGCGCGAAGGCGGCGGCCCCCGGCGACGATAGCAATGCGTCCATCGGCATCGGCAAGCCCGGCAAGGTTCTGGATCAGGCCGCAGGCAATGATGCTGTCAGCCAGCAGGTCAATGCGCTCGGCATCCGCGTCCTGACGCGGGTTCATATCCGACAGATAGAGCCGATCAAGCGGGAAATACTGGACCGGGGCGGCGACGACGTTCTTTTCGGTTTTCATGGTGATTATCCTTTTTTCGCGAAGTTGGTTTGTGTTATTGGTGCTCTGCCCCCTTTTGGGGGACAGAGCGGGCAATCAGATTGCCCCGTGCTGAATCAGGAAGCGGCGTCCAATGCCAAAGGTGTCGCCCTTCCTGACAAGCGCCCATGCTTCCGCGATACGCGCTTGCAGCCATTCATCCATTCGTCTCACCTCCTTTCAGGTTCGGGATGGGTGGGGGGGACGTTGGCCGTCCCTCCCCGTTGGGCCTGCTCGACAGGCCAACCTCGGCCCGCACGGAGCGGAGCGGGCCGATCCGGGGGTCAGTATTCTGACGGCAAGAGGATGGTGACGAGGCGGCGGGTCTGCGCGAGATCGCAAGGCGCTTCGGAGCCCGCGTCAAAGTCGTTGTTGTACAGGTCGATCTTCCACCAGACCTTCGTGCCGTTGACGATCACGGTCCCGAAATCACGCGCGCCCCAAGGGTCATTGGCCTCACTGAAAACCGTGTCTTTGGAGACAGAGACATAGGCGGCGGTTTCAAAATCGCGTCCCATGGCACGAACGCCCGGCGTGCTGACGATCAGGCCAAGCATGTCGCGGGGCAGTCCATCGATCATCCCCTTGCGGAAAGCGTCGTTCTGCCGGGCAATAAGGTCGGTTTCGAGCGTCGGAAAGTCACGCGGCTGGCCGTTGGCGGCGCATTTTGGGCACTGTTCCGGCTGTTCGATGGCGTCGAAGATATGCCAGCAGGCCCGGCAAGCGTAGGTCAGTTTATCGGTGTCGAGCATCATGCTCTCCTTTTTCGCGACATTCCCGCCTTGGTCTTTGCCTCGGTCGGGGTGCCCATAATGGGCGAAGGTTTCAGGCGAGAAGCGCGCAGCGCGCCCTCTCCTGAAGCCTTGCCAGGTGGCGAACCGGGTCGGTGAATTTCCAAGGGCGGCGCAGCCGGGACCGGAGCCACGCGCAGCAGCACGGAACCAAGCCGCCAGGCGCAGGTGGAGGAAGCGAGCATGGCGAGGACCCACCCCTTGGAAAGAGGGCCGGAACAGGCCCTCAATCCAGGATGCGGCGCGCACGCGCGACGTGGCCCAGGCAAAGCCGGGGCGTTCGGCCTTTGGCCGAATCCCCCGGCCGACAGCAGCCCGCGCCCCGGCGCGGGCTACCAGATCCTGATCGGCAGTAGTTGCAGGGCGATGCGATCGCCATTGGCACCCGCGCCAGTGACCGTGACCCGGATGGGCCGAGACGGGCAGGGCAGGGCGACCAGGACCGGCGCGCGAGGATCTGGCTCGGGACGAGACAGACCGCAGAAGCCGCAGCCGGTCGCATCGCCCTGACTGGCTCGGATCGAGGGCGCGCAGCGGCCGAGATTAGGGCACGGTCCCCGGACAAGGGACGGGGAGCCGCACAAAGGAGTTTCCGGCACCCACATCTGAACCCGCAAAACGCTATCCACAATACGGTAACCGACAAGCAGAAAGAAAAGGGGCTGTCTGCCCCTCGCCGCTGACGCGGCTCACCCCGAGCATATTTGACGAAGGTGAGATACGCTGCTGATCGACACGTTAATCATCACGCATAGGCAGAGCTAGCCGGCGTTGTGCGGCGGGAGCGGTTGTTGTGAGACTCCACAAAGTTTCAGTCAGATACCGTCAATTCAGGCATCAAGCGCCGGAGGCCCGGCTCCAGTTCCCTGAGCCACGCACGAGCCTGGCATCGCCACGACGGGCGGTGAGCCGACTTGCGGCATTGCGGCGGAGCATGTGCAGCATAAAGTCGAAGCAGCCATTTGCTACTGGCGTTGTTCTGCTTGATAGTTCGCAGAAGCCGCGCCGGTTGACACCCCTAGTGGTATCGTGAAGATAGTCGCTATGGGGATCCGCGATCTCCCCACGAGGCGACAGCTGAAGCTCGCGTTCCAGAAAACGACCGTTGAATCGGAGGAACGCATATGCCTGCGCCTGATGCGATAACCGCAGACAAGCTGTCGAAGCTGATTGGCACGTCACGCTGCCCGATAATTCTGGACAGCCAGCGCGAAGTCGTTCGCGCCAAAGACCCCTTCCTAGTGCCCGGCGCAAATGCGCTGAGCGATGAAGAGATGACACCGGAAAGACTTAAATCACTGATCGAACGCATGAGCGGACCTGTCGTGACCGTCTGCGCCGAAGGTCATGCCCGCAGTCAGGGGTTGGCAGCTCTGCTGCGCAGCAGGGGGATTGCCGCCGAATATCTGGAAGGTGGCTTCGCAGCGTGGCGCGCGGCGGGCTTACCGGTGATCGACCCGACCAAGATTACCGCGAGAGATGCAGAGGGCCGCAGTGTTTGGGTGACACGGTCGCGCCCGAAGATCGACCGCATCGCTTGCCCATGGCTGATCCGCCGTTTTGTTGATCCGCGCGCTGTGTTCCTGTTCGTGGCGCCAGCAGAGGTTGCCGATGTCGCCAACACCTTTGGTGCCATGCCCTTCGATGTCGAGGATTGCTTCTGGAGCCATCGCGGCGAGCTTTGCACATTCGATATCATGTTGCAGGAATTTGGTCTAAAGCTGCCCGCGCTCGACCGGCTTGCAGCAATCGTTCGTGGGGCTGACACGGCGCGGCCGGATCTTGCGCCCGAGGTTCCGGGGCTGCTGGCGGCCTCGCTGGGGCTGTCGCGGATGTATTCCGACGATCTGGAGCAACTTGAGGCCGGGCTGGCGCTTTACGACGCCTTCTACCGTTGGTGCCGCGATGCAACATCCGAGACGCATAACTGGCCGACGAACAAGCCAGGTGGTGCGGCATGAGTAACCGTCAGGGACAAGCCATAGCTCGATCCACTTCCGGTCGTGAGTTTCCGACACTGGCCGAGGCCACAAAAGTCTGGGCACGGGTCGCGGTCCTCTCATTTGGCGGGCCTGCCGGGCAGATCGCAGTCATGCACCGCATTGTAGTCGAGGAAAAGCGCTGGCTGGGCGACGACCGCTTCCTGCATGCGCTGAATTTCTGCATGCTGCTGCCCGGCCCCGAGGCGCAGCAGCTTGCCACTTATATCGGCTGGCTGATGCATGGCGTTCGCGGTGCGATCATCGCGGGTGGGCTGTTCATTCTGCCGGGCGTCGTCTCGATCATGGCGCTTAGCTGGATCTATGCTATCTGGGGCGATGTCGGGATCGTCTCGGCGATGTTCTTCGGGCTGAAGGCGGCGGTGCTGGCCATCGTGCTGCAGGCGCTGGTACGGATCGGCAAGCGGGCGCTGAAGAACGATGCGATGCGCGCCATCGCGGCGCTGTCCTTTGTCGCGATCTTTGCCTTCGCCGCACCGTTCCCGCTGATTATCGCTGTCGCGGCGCTTGTGGGCTGGCTGGGCGCAAGGGCCGGGCTGGCGGCGTTCAAGCCGGGTGGCGGGCATGGGGCAGTGGGTTCGGTTCATGTTAACGATGCCGATACAGTGCTTGGTGCGGAAATGATCGTGATGCCCGCATCCGAACGGCGCGCGGTGCTGATTGCGGGAATCGCGGCACTGGCGCTGTGGCTTCTGCCGGTCGGACTGCTGGTCGTGTCCTTGGGTGCGGGGAATGTCTTTACTGACATTGCCACCTTCTTTTCAAAAATGGCGGTCGCGACCTTCGGCGGTGCCTATGCGGTTCTGGCCTATGTCGCGC
Organism: Paracoccus albus; assembly: GCF_027913035.1. Taxonomy (NCBI): domain Bacteria; kingdom Pseudomonadati; phylum Pseudomonadota; class Alphaproteobacteria; order Rhodobacterales; family Paracoccaceae; genus Paracoccus; species Paracoccus albus. The sequence continues at coordinate 40,568 of NZ_CP115777.1, read as the reverse complement.
AAGAGGCCGTGGGCACCTATGGCTGGCTGCGCCCCGGCGAGATGCTGGACGGGTTGGGCATGGCCGAAACGACGCCCGGCCCGCTGATCATGGTTCTGCAATTTGTGGGCTTCATGGCGGCTTATCGCGAAGCAGGTGGTCTGCTGGCCGGGACGGCGGGCGGGCTGCTTGCGACCTCGGTCACCTTTGCACCTTGCTTTGCGTGGATCTTTCTTGGTGCGCCGTGGATGGAGCGATTGCGCAACAATCGGTCGATCTCTGCCGCCCTGACCGCAGTGACGGCGGCGGTGGTGGGTGTCATCCTGAATCTGGCGATCTGGTTCGCCATTCATGTCATCTGGCGCGAGGTCGCGCGGGTCGATCTCGGCCCGCTGTCGCTGGAACTTCCGAAACTGGCGTCGATCAACTGGGCGGCGGCGGCGTTGACCGTTCTGGCGGTCGTTGCGGTCTTCCGGTTGAAGCTGGGAATGACGACCGTTCTGGCCGCCTCCGCCGCCGCTGGTGTCCTGCTCTATTTGGCGGGATTGACCTGATAGGGCCAATGCCGGTGCAGATCGTCCATGATCAGCGCGTGGTGGTGCCCTTGCACACCGTGTTCGCGCAGATGCGGGTGGTCGTCGGGCAGGTCGGGGTGATCATGGGCGATATCGCTCGGGTCGCCTGCGGGCCATAGGCGCATCGCCAGAAGCACGCCTCCCAGCCCGATCAGCGACATCAGAACGAAGGTCGCAGCCAGGCCCATGCCCGCGCCGAAGCGTCCGGCCAGTGGATAGGCCTGACTCCTTCCTACCAGGGTTAGCGCGGCCTTTGAGTGCCACGCCGAAGTGCGTTGTTCGTAATCGCAGCGAATGGCAGGTTCGACGGGCCGCGCCGCAGCATCTGAAACTTCGATGAAAGGCAGGATTGGGCCGGGAGCGACGTCCGCTGATGCCTGCCGGCTGTTCGACCCGCTGCGGCGCCGCATGTCTGCTCCGAGCCCTTAGCGACGTTCGGACTGACCGGAGCGAATACAGTTGCAGAGCGAACGGTCGGCCCCAACCAGACTTTGACGGTGTTATTGGTTGCTGCACTGCAGCTTCCCAGAAGCGGACATTGACGAGCGGTGGCTAGTCCACAGCTAGTTGGTGACTTAACCTGAATCTAATTCTAAAATGACTTGAGAGTGAAGGGGTGCTCCACTCAAGTAGAGCAGGCTGGACAAGTTTTTGCTCGTTCAACGTTTTTTAATGGAACTTGGGTAGTAGCTGACGGGACTACCTGAACCGTACGCAAATCATAATCGTATCGATCCAAGAAGACTTCACTTGCATGGGTCGCGGCCAATGCTGCCGCCTGCATAGATGCAGGGACAGCATAGGGAATGAATGAACCTTGCGCACAAGGCCGAATGGCTGTGCCGGTTTCCCTGGCCTCCGGCTTGAGTGGATTAAAGCGCCACTCGCCCTCGAAGCGCGGCTTCAGACAGCGATAGCAAGCTCTGCCTTTTTCCCAGCGGGCAAGATAGCTTTGTGCAGCAAGGCCATTGCCAAAGAGCATGGTAAATAGCGTCGGCGGAAAGGGCTCAGCACCACCTATCCGCGTGAGCGCGAAGCCATTCAGCGCCTCGGAGAACTGCTCATCGCCCGTTGCATCGATGACCAGATCATAGCCTGCAAGGCGATCAAAAGTGCCCTGCGCCTGCGCGGCGACAGCCTCAAGCTGCGCGTCCGGAAAATCGCTTCCGAGTAGATCAGCCAAGGCCACGGCCTTATTCCGCCAAAGATGGCGAGCGCCCAGGATGTGCCGCCCGAGATTTTCCGGCTTGAGATCGTCATGGTCGATAAGCAGCAACGCGGCACCTTGCCCCGCACCAAGCTGGACAAGGGCACGGGCGAGATAGCCGCCAATGGTTCCACACCCGATCATGGCCAGCCGCTTCCCCGTTAGCGGCGCTGCTCTATCGAGATTGCGCGCCATGATTTCATCATGGCTGGCAGGTACGCAGTGGAAGGTCTCCAAGCGCGCACGTCCGGCCTCTTTTTTCCAAAGACCGGGCAGCGCAGACGCCCTAAATCCCCCTTGCTCCGATTTCTTGATCAGCGCAGTCTTTTCCGCGCGGAACCCGATTATCGCATTCGAAGCTGCAATGAGGAGCGAGGGTCGTTCCTTGGCCGTGCCAATGGCTAGATCGACCAATGATCGCGCGCTTCCCGTTTGAGACTGAAGCCAGTTGGTCGCGCCTTCCAGCGTAAGCGTGCCGGATGATGGCGGACGGATCGCATCAATCGCGTGCACCACCGGCGCTTCGAAGGTCTTGCTGAATGTCCCCCCGGCCTTTTTGGTCCAAGCTTGAAGGCGCTCTTCGCTCTTTCCTGCAATGAGGATTTGTGGACCGTTTTGAAACGTACATACTCCGAACACGCAGCGCGTTAATCCCGACTGTTCATCGATAAGGCAATAGGGCGTGGCGCTCCAATAGGCAGCCAGCTCGGTCATGTAGGCTGAGCTCGGGTTGCCGTGAAGCAATGTGTTGAGCGTTGTGCGGGCCTGCTCAAGACAGGATGCAACGCTGCGATCTGGCTGGTAGCGGTCGAGCAAGAACGTGGCTTTTTCCGCATAGCACAGGGTACCGTCGCTGACGATATGAGCGGTGAGGCGCTTGGGAAGAGCGTCGCGCTTTAGCACCCGGATTTTCGGCAGGTCTAAAAAGTCGTAATCGGTGATCTCGATCTCTAAGGATACTGATACCGTGCCAATCTTAACTTGGCCTTGATACCGATCCCGCCCGGAGCCTGGCACGAGGGTAAACCCGTGTCCGGCAAGAACCTCACGCACGCGCTCCCAAGTGTTCATCACCCCGAAGTCGTGCGCGCCGTGGTCTTGAGCGGTGCGCTGGAGATAACCGCCGCAGGGGCGGCGATCTCGGGCACCTTGCTATGAGCTTTGACAAGATCGGGGCGGTTCGGCACGCGCCGCCCGAGCGCTTTCTGAAGGCGCTGCACGGTCAGGTCTTGCAAGTAATGCCCGTTCAGCGCGGTCCCGACCGTCTCGTGCAGTTGGTTAGCGGCGCTGCGATAGCGGGCACGCTCGATGTCGTCCCAGTCGTTGAGGGCGCTCGGAACGTCCAAGACCGGGTTCTGGATAGGATCGCGCATAAAATTGGAAAGCGCGCCTGCGACCTGATGAAACGCCAAATCGTCTCGCGCCTCGTCGGCAGAGACAAAGCCTTCGCGGTAGCAGTTGGCGATACAGACCATGAGGGCAACCGAAGATGGCCCGCCCTGTTCGAATGCAAAATCGCGCCATCCCTTGAAGTATCGGCTCTGACGCCGGACCTGGGGCCCGTAGCGTGAGAACTGTTCTTCGAACCAGTCATGAAGGGCGCGGGGATCGGACTGCACCCAGCCCTCTTCGCGGTGTGCGAGCATGATCCGGTCGGAAGGGATGCGAAGCGTGCGATGACGGTCCATCAGAGTAAGCATCTGGGATGCGGCGGTCACCAGCGTTTCCCCCGTCGCATCGCGAAGGCTCTTTTCCAAGGTCTCGAAGGCTTCATCAGGGATCGCGTAGAGCGGGTAATCGATATGCATGAACGGGCTGATCTCGACCCGCACACAGGTACTCTTCTTCTTGATGGTCCAGCCTTCGGCATCACACAGAGGCTTGATGGCCGTCTCGACCAGTTCGAAGAATTTCTTAGCGGCAAGACCAGGTTCCTGACGGGCCAAGAACGAAGTCTTTACATAGACGCCCGTGTCGCGGTCGCATTGCTGCGGCGGCATGAAGGCCGGTTCGACGGCGGTGTCATAGGCAAGGCCCCCTTGAAGAAGGAAGCGAACATCAAGGGTCGGCGGCGCTTGCTTGGAGGCGCGGTAGGCATCGGTGGCGAGCGCCATCTGCTTGCCGAACTGAACGGCCTCGGCGGCGGCGCGGCGGATAGCGGCGCGAAGCTTCCGGTCGGCCTGCAAAAGGGCGCGGCGCGTCTCATCCGGCAGCAAGATCGCCTGATGGTAGGACGCGCTCGTGTTCGCGCCGAGAAACAGAGCATGGGCATTCATAGTTGACATAGGACCCACCGGGTTCGTGACATCACATCCCACATGATATAGGATGGACGGGCGAAAAACAAACCAGATCTTGAGGAATCTCGCGGTTGTACAGAGTCTTAGATAAAACGGCGTTGAATTGGGTTCTGTTCATCCTGTTCGGGGTAAGCCTGGCCGTCAACGCGGTGCTGATCTGGCCGGAGACGGCCTCGGAACTCATGCGTGTCATCTACACGACCCCGGCCACCTTCGGGCTCATTAGCCTGGTGCTTGGAGCAACCCCTCTGTGGCGCAAGCTTTGGGGGTTTTTCCCGCTGCTAAACAGCTGGGTTTTCCCCGATCTAAACGGGCGCTGGCAAACTGAAATCCACTCAAACATCGCCGCGATGGCAGCGCATCATCCGGATTTTGCGAGCACCGACCCGCAAACCATCAATACACTGGTGCCCGGGCAATTCGAGATCGTTCAGGACTGGTTCAGGCTCTACATCCGTTTTGATGCCGATGACAGGTACTCGACCTCGAACACGCTTGTAGTCGAGCCGAGAAAAGACCGCGAGTCGGGTCGGTTCACGCTCACATATGTCTACAAAAACGGGGTATCCGGATTAAGTGGTAGATGGAGCCCCCTTGCTCCTTCGAACCCTTAACTCTCCCAGAAGGTTGATAGATCGACGCCGTAGTTTTTCTCAGGCTCGGGAAGACCCATGCTGTAGGTCATGGTGGCCTTGCCCAGGAAGGGGGATTCCTTGATCTGCGGCACCTTCTTCTTGTGCTTGGTGGTGTAGAGCATCCGGGCCCGCATCACCTCGAATGAGTAGCCCCGGCCATCGCGGTTCTTGTCCTTGGCCAGCCGATTGATCGACTCCGTGAAGGCGTTGGTGATTGGGGTGTCGGTTTCGAAGTAGGCCAGCACCTCCTCGCGCCATCCGCTGACGGCGCTGACGAGATCCTTCCACACCTCTTTCTGCCCCTGTGGAATGTCGTCAATCCAGCGGGCCAGCGCCTTTTCGGCATCACGCCGGGTGGTGCTGTCCCAGATGTGGTAGAACCGCTCCTTGTGCTCGTAGGCCGCCAGGAGCTGAGGGAAGGCCCCTGTCCATGTCTCCATGATAAGCCGCTCGCGATCTGAAACGTCGTGGGCACGCTTCAGCAGGATCTTCCTATCGCCCTTGAGGGTCCGCCGCTGGTTTGGCTTCAGATCCTTCCTGAGTCCCTTACGCACCTTCTCCAGGGCTTCGTTGGCCATCCGCACCACATGGAACTTATCGACCACAATGCGAGCCTGCGGCAGTACCGCCTGGACAGCACGGCGGTAGGGTTTCCACATATCCATGCTGACGATCTCGACCTGGTGGCGCTCGGTCATGCTCATGAGGCGCCTCGTCACCGCGTCCTGCTGGCGACCGGGCAGCAGGTCCAGTAGGGTACGCTCCTCCAGGTTGGTCAGGATGCAGCGGTAGCGGCGGTTCAGGTACAGCTCGTCGATCCCCAGGCAGCGGGGTGTCTCGAAACGATGCCAGGCTGCCAGGAACTCAGCCTTCTTCTTGAATATCTCGCGGACAGTCTTCTCGTCGAGGCCCGTGGTATCAGCCACGTAGGCGTAGGGGTGATTGAAGGCTTCCTTCTCGACGTGGTTGTAAAGCCTCCGCGTCATGCGGTGATCGTCTACCATTTCCGGAAGAGCTGGCCGGAACGTCCTTCCACACGCCCGGCAGGTGTAGCGGCGACGGACCACCCAGAGGGTGACCCGCTTTCCGTGGATGGGTAGGTCGCGATAGGCCACATCGCGCTTGCCGAACCTGACAAACTCACTCTCAACGCCGCATTCCTCGCAAGCTAGAGGCTCAGGAGCTTCGACCTGGTAGTGGAGATCATGCTCTTCCATCTTGGTGCCTAGGACGTGGTACTCGGGAAGGTGAAGGATGTTGTCAGGCAAGCTAGTCATGCAAACTTTCCTTGTCGACATGGTCCATAGATGATCGCGACTCTTTGACCGCGTTGTTTTCAACGAACTGAAGGTGAGTTACTCCCTTGGGTCTTCTGCTTCTCTGAGCCCTTCATGCAATGACGCAATTAGCGGGCAAGTGATATTGCCTTGTTGTGCATGGCATCTGTCGACCATTTCGCTCAGCACCTTCTCAATTCTTTCAAGCCTGTCGATCTTCTCGCGAACGTCCCCTAACTTGTGCTCTGCGAGAGCACTGGCTTCTTGACAGTGGGCGCCATCTTCCAGCCGAAGTAGGTCACTGATCTCATCCAGACTAAAGCCCAGCTGCTGCGCCGTTTTCACGAACGTCAACCTGTCGATATCGGCGGCACTATAGCGTCGAATACCTCCGGGAGGTCGTTCGGGCTCCGATAATAGCCCTCGTCGCTGGTAATAGCGGATTGTCTCGACATTGACGCCGGCCGCCTTGGCCAGGCCGCCAATGGTCATGGTGTCCGCCACTTTATCTGCATGTCTCTTCATGATGCTTGACTCCGTACCAAGCTACGGAAGTAACCTTATCGTAGCTCCCCCCATCCCGAAAGGAGAATCGTCAATGCGGACATCTAAAACGGGGCGAGGGCCCCTGGCCGCCGGAGGAGTCGCGGCCCTCCTGGCCTCGGCGTGTTGCCTCGGCCCGCTGGTGCTGATCACGCTGGGCGTTTCCGGCGCCTGGATCAGCAATCTGGCGGCGTTGGAGCCCTATCGCCCGCTCTTTATCGGCGTCGCGCTGGTGGCGATGTTCTTCGCCTGGCGTCGCGTCTTTCGGCCAGTGGAAAAGTGCCAGCCGGGAGAGGTGTGTGCCGTGCCACGGGTCAGGACGGGCTACAAGGCGATCTTCTGGCTCGTATCGCTGCTGGTGCTAATCGCCCTGGTATTCCCCTACATCTTGCCCCTGTTCTATTAAAAGGAGATCTACCATGAAAGCTCGTTTCGCCTTCATCGCGCTACTCGCCCTGCTCAGCACGCCCGCCTTAGCGGCCCTGCAGACCGTGACGCTGTCGGTGCCGGGCATGACCTGTGCCGCCTGCCCGATCACCGTCAAGGCCGCCCTCAACAAGGTGGACGGCGTCTCGCAAGTCGACGTGAGCTACGCGGATCTCGAGGCCGTGGTCACCTTTGACGACGCCCGAACGTCGGTGGAGGCATTGACCGAGGCCACCATCAACGCTGGGTATCCATCAACCCCGACATCCTCGCAAGCGGATCGAGAGTGATCATGAAGAATCCCAAGCCCCTGCTGCGCGTGAGCGTGATCGGCACCGTCCTGGTGGCATTGTGCTGCTTTACGCCGATCCTGGTGATCCTGCTTGGCACGGTGGGCCTGGCGGGGCTGACGGGCTATCTCGACGTTGTGTTATTGCCGGCCCTGGCCTTCTTCATCGGCCTGACCATTTATGCGATTTGGCGTAAGAAGCAGTTCGACGCCTGTTGTGACAACGGCTCTATCAAATCAAGGAATACGCCCCCTGAGTGACATCAAGCAGCTGCACATCGCGGTCATCGGGTGAGTTGTTTACGAGCTTGCCCGCCACGGTGAAGGAATAAGCGTGAAAGATTCGCAGAAATTTTTAAGCGTCGTGCTTGGCACCGGGTTGATGGTGCTGTGTTGCGCCGCGCCAATCGCCCTGGTGCTATTCGGTACGGCGGGCCTGGCCGCGTTGGCAGGCTATCTCGATTACCTGCTGTTTGCCGCCCTGGCCATCGGCTTACCTCTCTACGCGCGATACCACAAGCGGAAGCAGGATGCCGGCTTTACTAATGAAGACTCGGAGAAACGTGATGATTGAACTCAACGTGAGTGGCATGACCTGTGACCGCTGTGCGGATCATGTCAGGGAAGCCCTGGAGAAGCTGCCCGGCGTGCAGTCGGTGGAGGTATCCTATCCTCAGGGGACGGCATCGGTAGCCGTTGATCCGGAGACACCGGCCTCGGCGTTGACGTTTGCCGTGACCCGACTTGGCTACCAAGCTCGACTGGCCAACAGTGGGCCCACTTCCCCGGCAGGCGCATCGGTGTCCAAGGGCCGTGATGAAGACGCCCCGCACATCGCGGTGATCGGCAGCGGCGGCGCCGCCATGGCGGCGGCCCTGAAAGCCGCCGAGCGCGGCGCCCGGATCACCCTGATCGAACGCGGCACCGTCGGCGGTACCTGTGTCAATACAGGCTGTGTGCCTTCGAAGATCATGATTCGCGCGGCCCATATTGCCCACTTGCGTACGGAAAGTCCCTTCGATGCAGGCCTGAGCGCCCAGGCGCCGGTGGTGGATCGGGCCAAGCTGCTCGAGCAGCAGCAGCGACGTGTCGAGGAACTGCGTGACGCCAAGTACGAGGGGATTCTGCGCGACCACCCGGCCATCACTGTCCTGCACGGCGAGGCCCGGTTTATCGATGCCCATAGCCTGATGGTCAAGCTGAACGAGGGCGGCGAGCAGGTCGTCCACTTCGACCGCGCCTTCATCGGTACTGGCGCCCGACCGGCAGTACCGCCGATCCCGGGTCTTGCCGACACCCCCTACCTGACCTCTACCAGTGCTCTGGCCCTGGACACTCTTCCCGAGCGGCTGATTGTGATCGGCGCCTCGGTGGTGGCCCTGGAACTGGCCCAGGCCTTCGCCAGGCTGGGCAGCCGGGTCACGGTGCTGGCCCGCAGCCGCCTGCTCTCCCAGGAAGACCCGGCGGTAGGGGATGCGGTGGAGGCGGCGTTTCGCCGCGAGAGCATCGAGGTCCTCAAGCAGACCCAGGCGAGCCGCGTGGACTACACCGACAATGAATTCATTGTCGACACCAACGCCGGCACCTTGCGGGCGGATCAACTGCTGGTGGCCACCGGACGGACACCCAATACCGAGGCCCTGAACCTGGCGAGCCTCGGCGTGGAAACCGCACATGGGGCTATTCTGGTCGATGAGCATCTGCACACCACGGTGCCGGGGCTCTATGCCGCCGGTGACTGCACCGATCAGCCGGAGTTCGTCTATGTCGCCGCCGCCGGGGGCAGCCGGGCTGCCGTCAACATGACCGGGGGCGAAGCCACCCTGGACCTGAGCGCCATGCCGGCGGTGATCTTCACCGACCCCCAGGTGGCCACCGTCGGCCTGACGGAAGCCGAGGCCATCGAGCAAGGCTTCAGCGTCGATACCCGCGAGCTGGACCTGGAAAACGTGCCGCGTGCGCTGGTGAATTTCGACACCGGTGGTTTCATCAAGCTGGTGGCCGAACGCGACTCGGGCCGGTTGCTGGGGGTGCAGGCGGTGGCGGGGGAAGCCGGTGAGCTGATCCAGACGGCGGTGATGGCGCTACGCGCACGCATGACCGTACACGACATCGCCAATGAGCTATTTCCCTACCTGACCATGGTGGAAGGGCTCAAGCTCTGTGCCCAGACTTTCACCAAGGATGTGACGCAGTTGTCCTGCTGTGCCGGGTGAACGATATGAGCGCGACCGTGGTGCCACTGGGCGGCGGCACCACGGGTTTTGGGCATGGACACCACAGGGAGCTCTGTCACGATGAACACGACACTACCCGATTGCGGGATGATGGGGGCGATGGGCTGGATAATGCCAGTGATCGGAATTGCCCTACTATTGCTGCTGGTCCTGGGCATCGCCTGTTTGGTGAAGTATCTGCTCTCTAGCAAGTGAGCGTACTGAGCGAGCCATCAACCAGCTAATCCGTTGTGGGTTGAGTTTGTCGGCCACCTTTCTCTCTCGCATACCAACCAGATAATCCGGATACCCCTTAGTTTCCCCCATATTCTGCCACCGTGAAAAATTTACATTTTCCCTATTTTTGTGCATTTTGAGGCGTGATGTCAACTTCGCGGATGCAGAGTTGAACGATGAAAGTCCCGAAAAGTCTTGCTTCAAGGGAAGTGAAATTTGCCTTACGGCACGGCCTTCGGATGGAGTTCGCTAGTGGGTTAAGCGGCTCGACTAAGCGGACCTGCCCAGGGGTCTGGCTTTATCGACGGCTTTGGTCCGCTCGGAGTAGTTCGTCCGCCAGCGCCATTGTTTCGGTGGCGCCGGAGTGGATTGCAGCGTCCAAAGCCTGGGTCTGAGGAAGGACTCTTGCAGCGAAAAACCGAGCTAAAGCGGATATGCTGCGGCAATGTGGCTTCGCCGAAGTATCCCGGTCGCAGCTTGCCGCCATGCGGACCCACATCCAGGCGAAGCTCACCAGCGCGACGAACCCCAGGTAATCGGTCGCGCTTGCACCCAGTTCCACAGCGTCGCCCCGTTTGGCAACAAGCTCGTCGGTCAGCTTCTCCAGCCTGCCGAGCGCTCCCTCGACGGCCTGTATGGTGCTGTCGAACTGCGGCACCCCCTTCGCTCTCACGATATCTGCGCGCATCAGGTCAAAAAAACCGCGGGCGACCGCGCCATCTTCCAGCGGCAGTTTGCGGGAAACCAGATCCATCGCCTGAACCCCGTTGGTCCCTTCGTAGATCTGAGCGATCCGGGCGTCGCGCACATACTGCTCCATTCCCCACTCGCGAATGTATCCGTGACCGCCGAACACGTGCTGGGATTGTACCGTGATCTCGAAGCCGAAATCCGTGAAGGCCGCCTTTACCACCGACGTCAGAAGCGCCACAAGCCCCTCGGCCTTCCGCCTCCGGTCCTGGTCCGGGTGGCGCTCGGCGACATCCATCTGCAAGGCTGTGAAGACCGCCAGCGCCCGCCCGGCCTTGGTGAGAGCCTGGCCAGTCAACAGCATCTTGCGCACGTCGGGATGCTCGATGATCCGCACCGGCTCGCGCGATCCGTCCGCCGAGCGGCCCTGCAATCGTTCTCTAGCAACTGTATCTTTCAGGGGTGTCTGTGCTCCCATTCCCGTCGGCTTTTGCACAGAGCATTGGCGATGATGACGAGCTTGCGCGCGACGGCCGTGACGATGACCTTGTGTGGTTTCCCGGCTTTACGGAGCCGATCAGCGAACGCTTTGAGTGTCGGGTTATGATGCGAGGCAACCAGCGCTGCCTGGAACATGACATGTCGTAGGGCGCGTCTACCACCGGCGATTGCGCGCTTGCCACGCAACGTTCCGCTGTCCTGCGCCACTGGTGCCAAACCGGTCAGGGCCGCAGCTTCTTCGCCGGTGAGAGCGCCGAGTTCGGGAAGTTCGGCGATCAGCGTTGAGCTGGCGACTGGTCCGATGCCGGGAACGGAACGAAGGATCCGCGCGGTGTCCGCGAGATGCCTGTAGCGCCCCAAAAGCTCTGAAATTCTGCTTTCCAACTCGGTGATCGCAACATCCAACTCTCCTTCAACTCCACATCGATATCCTCGAACAGCTCTGCCGTTCCCGATTTCTGATGCGCCCGGATCTGCGCCAGAAGCCGCTTTCGCATCTCGACCACCTGTACCCGTCTGGTGGTCAAGGCCCTGAGAAGACGTAGATGTTCGGCGGGAAGTGTTCGTCCTGCCTCGGGTCTGAAGACCAAGAAGCGCGCTATGAGTTCGGCATCGATCCTGTCGGTCTTTGCTCGGGTTCCAAGGCTGCGCGCGAAGGCCTTGACCTGGGCCGGCGGCACTTGGCGGGCCTCGACGCCTGCATCCTGAAGATAGGACCAGAGCCGCCATTCCTGCCCACCCGTCGCTTCGAAACAGACGACGGCTCTCTGGTCGTGAGCGAGATCGGACACCGCGACATGGCCATTATCGGTATTGGGGATGCGATGACGCTGACCGTCCGGAAGGCAGTGAATATCGAGCCAGTCTCGGCTCACATCTATCCCGATGATCCGACCGTGTGTTACCTTCTCCATGCTCTCCTCCTTCTGATACGCGGTCCCACGAGGGCCGCTGGCAACTGTTCGAGACAATGAAGGAGAGGCGGTGCCGACAGGCTAAGAAGCGTGGCCATGCCACAAGGGTCAGACGTCGCGCACCACCCCGTCACGGGTCCTGGCCGGGACACGTGACGGGGTCACGCTAGCAGATCTACGATACAGAAGGGTCAGGATGCATTGATTTCGGTTGCACAGCATGATTCACGGCTCCGAAAACGGAGCGTTGAAATGAGCGATCTCTTCTGGCTGACCGACGCGCAGATGGCACGTCTGGCCCGTTTCTTTCCCAAGTCTCACGGTAAGCCTCGGGTCGACGACAGACGCGTGCTGAGTGGGATTATCTTCATCAACCGCAATGGCTTACGCTGGCGAGATGCGCCTTCCGCCTATGATCCACACAAGACGCTTTACAGCCGCTGGAAGCGATGGAGCGAAAAGGGGATCTTCGCGCGGATGATGGTCGGGCTAGCGGCGGCACACGGCGAAGAGACGACCGTGATGATCGATGCGACATTGCTGAAGGCCCACCGAACGGCGACCAGCATGGCCGTCAAAATGGGGGCGTGGCCGCCTGATCGGGCGAACCAAAGGCGGCATGAACACTAAACTTCACGCCATCTGTGACAGTCAGGGACGACCGATCGACCTGTTCGTCACTGCGGGACAGGTGAGCGATTACATCGGCGCACGGGCCCTGCTCAGCGGCCTGCCAAACTTCAAATGGCTGCTCGGTGATCGCGGCTATGATGCCGACTGGCTCCGAAAAGCATTGCAGGACAAGGGCATACGCGCCTGCATCCCCGGTCGAAAACAGCGGAAGACGCCGGTCAAATACGATAAGCGACGCCACAAGCGGCCCAACCGGATCGAGATCATGTTCGGCAGGCTAAAGGACTAGAGGCGCGTCGCGACCCGCTATGACCGATGCCCAAAGGTGCTCCTCTCAGCCATCGCCCTCGCGGCTGTCGTCATCTATTGGTTATGAATCCTGACCCCAATGCCAGCAACGATAGCTGCTGTTATTTGGCGGGATGGCAGTTCACCCCGTCGGCCGCCATCGGATGGCTCAAGGACACGGTGGGCGGCATATGCTGTGCCGCCCACCTCTCGTTGCTTGTCAGTTGGCGACGCAGGTGAAGCTCTCTGCGCTCGACGGATCTCCTTCCCCATCGTACTCGGCATAGAGCGGGTACGGACACAGAGGACGCGAAAGATTCTTGCCGCCAAAATAGTCCGGGTTGGACACCGTGGCTTCAAGCCGTTCGATGGGAAGATCGTCCTCGACCCAAGCCATCAGCGGGGTCAGCAGGTCGACATCGTCTGTTGCCGGACCTCCCTGGCAATGGTTCATCCCGGGGATAATAAATAGCCGCGCAAAGTCCGCTGCCTGACCATCGGCTGTCTCGTTGACGGCATTCCAGTACTTGATCGTATCAAGTGCGGAAAATGCTGCGTCTGCCGCTCCGTGATAGATCACGAGCTTTCCGCCGCGGGATGCGAAATCGGAAAGGTCCGGCGAATCCGCGTTACCAAGTTCGGCCGACGAGACGGGGTAAAGATCGGTAGTCGCATAGGCGAGCGCCGGCGTCTCGTCTATGTTGAAGTTCATCTCGAACCGCACATATTCATCCGGGCGCAGAGGCACCGGTGGGGTCTGCCAGAGCATTGCGTGTTGCGGAGTGCTGAGGGTCACTTTGCGGGCATTGTTTTGGTCGCTGTCATAGGAACCGAACCACCACGACCGGAATCCGTCATTCACGCTGTCGCCGATCCGCCCGCCGATACCGGGATCCCAGGGATGGCCGGGATACAGCCTTGTCCCGTCTGATGTCACGGGTCCGGCCATCCCGGCGACAAAGGCGTCGATCTGATCCTCCAGCAGGCAACCTTCTTCCTTTGCACCAGAACAAGTAAGTGCTCTCAGTCGCGGAAGCACTGTAACAGTCGTACAGGCCTCAATATTATTGGACATCCGGTCCTCCAACCCGTCCAGCGCATCGCAGGCACCAACAACCGCGTCAGCGATCAGTTGAATGTCGTTGTCCGAATAAAGCTTGTTCAGCAGCGGGATTCCGTCAGGCCCCAACTGGTTCCGCGTTTCCGCCAGGTTCCCAAAGATTCTGAGCAGAAACGGCGCATAGGCTGCCGAGTATGAGAAGCGGATCCCCGGTGCACCGGCCGCAATACCATCATACAGATCGGGATAGCGCTGCGTCATCAGCAAAGCTTCGCGTCCGCCTTCCGAACAACCGATGAAATAGGACTTTTCAGGTGCAGCACCATAATATTTCTCGACAATTGCCTTCCCTACACGTGTCACAATATCATAGGACATGTAGCCGAAATCAAGCCGCGCCTGCGGATCCATGCCGAATGCGGAGCGCCCCGAGGCATTGCTGTCGGAGTTGGTGTCATTGTCATGGCCTGAATCTGTTGTCACGACCGCAAAGCCACGCTCAAGAGCAGAATCCTCTTGGTTGAGCCCCGTCGGCCCCATGGCGTCTTTCAATACGCCGTTCGAGCCGCTGCCCCCCTCCATGTAGAAGCGGCCATTCCAGTCCTGCGGCAACCTGAGTCGAAACTTGATCGAATAATGTTGCCCGTCCACAGGGCTGATCCGATCATTGATCGCACCGACAATTTCACAATGCGCCGGCATACCCTTATCTCCGGCATGCTCTGCAATTTCGATCAGGCGAAAACCTTGGACATCCGCTGGAAGCTCAATCTCCGTGAGATTCGCCGCGTCAAAGCAAGATAGAAACTGATTGGGAAAATCTCCGGCGACAGCGGCATCGGCATGATCCACACCCGTCAAGAAGAAACCGCTCGCGATTGCTGCAAGGGCCGTAGTTGATCTGATAATTGGCATTTACTCTCCTCCATTTTGTCACTCCTGCGCACCCCGGAATCGCTTCAACAAATCAAACGCACTCGCACAGCGGGCGGCGAATGCCCTTAATTGCTCCAGCAACCCTCTACCGAAACGCATCCTCCGTCGCGTCGCCGGTAGATCCTGGCTCTTCGCCGTTTTAGGTAGCTTCATTCTCAAAAAAACCGATGTTCGTTATTCGAACAATATCCGAAATTCGCGCTTTTGGATTGTTAGCCGTAAAACCTATGCTGTCAAGCGTGGGAATGACGGGCACGTGCCGCGGCGGCGATACTGGGGTGATGCGGACAACCTCCAGATCGTGGAGGGGAGCTTCGTCGGGCGACGTGAGGTGGCGGTAACGACACGTCGGCATGGTATCGCGCTTCCTGCTGACTATGTGGCGGCGGCAGTATCGGAATGGCGAGCTTTACGCCGCGACGCCACCTACGTTTGTCCCGCTGAAGGCCCACCGACCGGCGACCAGCGTGGCCGTGAAAAAGGGGGCGTGGCCGCCTGATCGGGCGAACCAATGGCTGCTCGGTGATCGCGGCCATGATGCCGACTGGCTCCGAAAAGCATTGCAGGACAAGGGTATACGCGCCTGCATCCCCGGTCGAAAACAGCGGAAGACGCCGGTCAAATACGATAAGCGTCCGATTGGTGCCGCCTGCCTGAAGAAGGCTGGGTGAGCTAAGACACATGCATAAAGACGTAGTTATGCACGTGTCTTAGTGGGAGATGCTATACTGGGCGAGGTTCGGGCCGCATTCTGAACCCGCACAATCCCCTGCACCCTCTCGGCCTGTTCTTGTGGAACTGCGGCTTTCCAATGGTCGTTGCCTTCGTTTTGACAGCAGCATGGATGGCGAGGCGCTGACCCGGCTGATCCGCGCGATGGAAGCGGCATGATCGGCCCGGGCACTGGCGTTCGCGTCTACTTGGCCTGCGGCGCAACTGACATGCGGAAGGGAATTGCCGGCCTTTCGGCCCTGGCTCAGGACGTGTTGCGCCAGAAGCCAACCAGCGGTGCGGTTTTTGCTTTCCGGGGGCGCAAGGGGGATCGTCTGAAGCTGCTCTACTGGGATGGCCAAGGCTTCTGCCTCTACTACAAGGTCCTCGAGCGCGGGCGCTTTCCCTGGCCGAACCCCGAAGCCGGGGTGGCGCGGCTGACCTCCGCCCAGTTGGCGATGCTGTGAGAGGGGATAGACTGGCGGCGTCCGGACTGGGGCGCACCGCCCGCCCGGGTCGGGTAGATTATCCCTCTGAATCTCCTTGTTTTATTGGCCTCACATGCCTGCGCATGGTATCAGTCGGCATGTCCGATGATGCCCATATTCTCTCTGACGACCCCGCAGTCCTGAAGGCGATGATTGCCGCGCTTCAGGCAGAGAATGCGCGCATGTCGGCCACGCTCCAGGCCCACGAGCAACTGGTTCAGGCCTTGCGCCTGCGGATCGCCAAGTTGCAGAAACAGGCCTTCGGCAAGTCTTCGGAAAAAGATCGAGCGCGAGATCGCCCAGCTGGAGCTGGCGCTGGAGGATCTGCTGGTCGCGGCCGCCGAACAACACGACGGGTCGACCGAGGACGATGAGCCTGCCGCGACCGATGCTCCTGTTGCCGAGGCAGAGCCGCGACGCAGGCCGCGCGTGTCGGAGGCAACGCCCCGCGAACGCCGGGAGCTCGACCCTGGCTCCTGTTGCCCCGATTGTGGGGGTGACCTGCGAGTGGTGGGTGAGGACGTCAGCGAGCTTCTAGACCTGGTCGCGGCGCAGATGAAGGTCATTCAGATTGCGCGGGTGAAGAAGTCCTGCCGCCGGTGTGAGAAGATGGTGCAGCCTGCGGCCCCGAGCCGTCCAATCCCCGGCAGCATGGCTGGTCCGGGGCTGCTGGCTCAAATCCTCGTCTCGAAGTTCGACGACCATCTTCCATTGTATCGTCAGCACGAGATCTACGCCCGCATGGGCGCCGACATCCCTGACAGCACGCTTCTGGATTGGTGCGGGCGCGCCATGAAGGTGCTCGCTCCCGTCATCGAGCGGATCGAGGCCGAGGTGATGTCCGCGCCGGTGCTGCATGCAGATGACACCCCGATCCGCGTGCTGGACCGGTCACGTCGGGACCGCGGTCTCGGCAAGGGTGTCAAACAAGGCCGGATCTGGGCCTATGTCTCTGACCAACGACCTTGGGCCGGCATGGCGCCACCCGGCGTCGTCTACCGCTTCTCCCCGGATCGGAAGGGGGAGCATCCGCAGCGCCACCTACAAGCCAGCCGTGGCATCCTTCAGGCAGATGCCTATGCCGGCTTCAATCCGCTCTACGAACAGCGCGCGGATGGCAGCGGCCAGTTCCGAGAGGCCGCGTGCTGGGCGCACTTGCGGCGCGACTTCCACGATGTCTGGGAAACCACGAAGTCCGAGATTGCGCGGGAGGCCCTCGACCGGATCGGCAAGATCTACGACGTCGAGCGCGAGATTGCCGGCCAGCCGGCGGCACTGCGCCAGGCTACGCGTCAGCAGCATTCCCGCCCCATGGTGGATGGCTTCAAAGCATGGGCCGAGGCCCAGCTGCTGCGCATTCCGGGGAAGAGCGATCTCGCCAAGGCCATCCGTTACGGCCTCAGCCGCTGGCCCTCCTTCGAGCTCTTCCTCGAAGACGGCCGCGTCGGCATCGATAACAACCCGGCCGAGCGTGCCATGCGCCCGATCGGCATCGGGCGGAAGAATTGGCTCTTCGCGGGCTCCGACAGCGGTGGCGAAACGCTGGCCCGGGCCATGACGCTCATCGAAACCGCCAAGATGAACGGGCTCGATCCGCAGGCTTGGCTGGCCGATATCCTCGACCGCATCCATGATCACAAAATCAACCGGATCGACGAGCTGCTGCCTTGGTTGTGGCAAGCGAAACGTCAGCCCAGCAGCGAGGCTGCCTGATGGCGACGACCACCTCCGTCTGTATGCTCAGTCGCCTCGCCAACCTGCTTGGGGAGGATCTGGACCTCCTCGAAGCCATCGTCAGCAACGACGACAACCTAACCTACGGCAATATCGTCAGTGTCTAAGTCAACCAAGAAACCTACCAGACTGCCCTCACCGACGACGGCATCGGCGAACTTCGCGACATGCTCAGGGCTGCCCGGATATCGACAGAGGAATGGCAAGGCTTCCTCGAGGACTTCGTCGGCGATCCAGACATCATCGCACGCGTAAAGGACATGAAACTGCGGTGGCTATCGGGCGCTTACGGTCAAATACGATAAGCGACGCTACAAGCGGCGCAACCGGATCGAGATCATGTTCGGCAGGCTAAAGGACTGGAGGCGCGTCGCGACCCGCTATGACCGATGCCCAAAGGTGTTCCTCTCAGCCATCGCCCTCGCGGCTGTCGTCATCTATTGGTTATGAATACTGATCCTAAGGCAGTTCTTCGGGAAGTTCGGGGACCATGTTGTTGTCCAATGCCTCCAGCGCCTGATGCTGGGCCCCACAGCTCAACCGAGCAACTACATAGGCGCGGCTCAGGCCGTCGATCGCGGCGGGTTCATAGAGCGCCTCGTCGCTGAGTTCCATTAGCTTGCGAGCGAAATAGGCGGTGCCGCGCCGCGCAAGAAGCAGGTCCTCGGCAGGCGCGTTGGGGGCATCGAAGCGCGCCCCCTTGCCTACGCGGGCTTTCAGCGCCTCGCGGGCGGCCAGATCCGTCTCTGCCGGAAGCATTACGACTGGCCGTCGATCATCTGACGCATGAAGCCCAGACGTTCCATGATCGGCGCATCCGAAAAACGGAAGAGATCGAATTGGTTCTGCGCCCGCAAGGACCATGGCACCCAGCTTGGCACAACGAACATGTCGCCCTTTTCAAGCCCGTACTCGACACCGTTCATTACCACGGCGCCCGAGCCGTCAAAGACCTGGAACACCGTGGAGCCAACCTCGTGACGCGTCACGGTTTCGGTCCCTGCCCGCAGGCGGTGAAACTCGCAACGGATCGTCGGCATGACATCGCCGCCGGTGGTCGGGTTGACATAGCGGATTGCCGCGTGGCCTTGCTCGACCGTGGCGGGCTGGCCTTCGTCCTCCAGAAGCAGCTGCTCGGTCAGCGCGCGGTCGGTAAATTCCCAGCGATAGACACCGATCGGCGAAGATGCGGTATTTTGCAGCTGTGATAGCGGACGCAAACCCGGATGACACCAAAGACGCTCACCACGGGAATAATCCGGCGTGGCATTATCGGTCACCCGGTCGGAGCCAAACTCAAAAAAGCCGACATCCATCTGCTGGCTGAACGGAATGTCCAGGCCATCGATCCAGGCCATCGGCTCATTGGCGACATTGTGGTGGCCATGAAAATTCCAACCGGGCGTCAGCAGTAAATCCCCGCGCGACATGCGCACCGGATCGCCATTGACTACGGTCCAGACGCCGTCTCCCTCGACAACGAAACGGAAGGCGTTCTGCGAGTGTCGGTGTTCCGGCGCGTTCTCGCCCGGACAGAGATACTGGATCGCGGCCCAGAGCGTCGGCGAGACATAGGCATTGCCACCGAGACCGGGGTTGGCAAGCCCGATGGCACGGCGTTCGCCACCGCGACCGACCGGCACCAGCTCACCGGATTTTTCCGCCAGCGGCAGAAGATCGGCCCAACGCCAGACATGCGCCACGGCCTTGGACTTGGGCGTCATCGGCATCAGGTCGCCGAGTTGGGTCCAGAGCGGCAGCAGGTTCTGCTCTTCGAAACCTTTGTAAAGCGCGCGTAGTTCCGGTGTGTCTTCCGGCTGCATACCGTGCGCAACGGTGTCGTGGTTACGATCTTCGGTCGACATGGTGAGTTCCTCCGGTTTTTGTCACGTCTCGGGTGCGTGCATGTGGGGCTCGGCGCGTCAGGCGGCGTCTGGTTGATTGGGCGGCGCCGCGTTCCGGAAGGTGGGCGGCTTGTCGAGTTCCGCATAGATGCGCGAAATCACCGGCCAGCTTTTCAATGGCACACCAAAGCGCTTGTTGTTCCATATCTGGGCATAGACACAGCAATCAGCCATCGTGGGTGTGTGGCCGTGGCAGTAAAGCCCGGTTTCGTCCGATCTCGAAAGCTCGGCTTCAAGCGCATCGAAGGTGATAGCAACCCAATGGGTGAACCATTCTTTCTGCGCCTCTTCATCGGCACCGAATTGATCGCGAATGCGGAACAGCACGCGCAGATTGTTCAGTGGGTGGATCTCCAGCGCGATCATATAGGACAGGGCGCGTACACGTGCGCGACCGTCCGCATCCGCGGGCAAAAGTGCTGGCCCCCGATGGGTCTCATCCAGCCATTCCATGATGGCCAGAGATTGCGTCAGATAGCTGCCGTCCTCTTTCTCAAGGGTAGGGACCAGACCTTGCGGGTTCTTCGCCAGATACTCGGGCGTCCGCGTTTTCCCCGGTGCTCAGCACATAGAGGATATAGTCATAGCTCAGCCCCTTCAGGTTCAACGCGGCACGCAGCCGCGTTGAAGTCGAGGACCGGAAGAAGTTATGTAACTTCAGGGTCATGTATCAAGCCCTTCAGGCTTCGCGTTTGCCGATCGGGGTCTCGATCTTGCCAAGGTCCTCGATCTCGACCACGCAGGTGTCCCCCTCGTTCATGGCCC
Source organism: Paracoccus albus (assembly GCF_027913035.1). Classification (NCBI taxonomy): domain Bacteria; kingdom Pseudomonadati; phylum Pseudomonadota; class Alphaproteobacteria; order Rhodobacterales; family Paracoccaceae; genus Paracoccus; species Paracoccus albus. The sequence goes on along the minus strand of NZ_CP115777.1, from coordinate 20,260 downwards.
CGACGCCCGCCGGGGTACCGGTCATAATCAGATCGCCCGGCTGCAGCGTGATCGAATGCGACAGGATCGAGATGATCTCCGGCACCGACCAGATCAGTTCACTAAGGTCTGCGTTGTCTGACGTCAGCGCCTATGGGACAGATTTGATGTTTTCGTAACGGAGGATTTCTGGTTCATCGCAGCCACCATGGAGCGAAGATGAACAAGAAATCCGGAACATCGAAGGACGCCGCTGACAAGCTGGTCAAAGGGATCAAGCGCAAGACGCGTAAGCAGTACTCGGCGGAAGAGAAGATCAGGATCGTGCTGGCGGGCCTGCGCGGCGAGGAGAGTATCGCCGCACTATGCCGCCGTGAGGGTATCAGCGAGAGCCTGTATTACACGTGGTCGAAGGAATTTCTCGAGGCGGGCAAGCAGCGCCTGGCCGGGGATACCGCCCGCCAAGCGACATCGCCTGAGGTCAAGGAATTGCGTTCGGAATCGGCCGCGCTCAAGGAAGTCGTTGCTGATCTGACCTTGGAAAACCGTCTGCTCAAAAAAAGCATGGTCGGGGATGGGGAGTACGAGGCATGAGGTATCCTGCATCGGAAAAGCTGGAGATCATCCGCACCGTCGAAGCCTCACATCTGCCTGCCCGTCAGACGCTGGCCATGCTCGGCATTCCACGCACGACCTATTACCGCTGGTATGCCCGCTGGTCCGAGGGTGGGTTTGACGCGCTTGAGGACACGCCGTCCCATCCGGGGTCTGTGTGGAACCGCCTCCCGGATGAGACCCGGGCGGACATTATCGAGTTTGCACTCGAACATGAGGATCTGACGCCCCGTGAGCTGGCGGTGAAGTACACCGATGAGAAGCAGTATTTTGTCTCGGAATCGTCGGTTTACCGCATCCTGAAGGCGGAAGACCTGGTGACGGCACCGGCGCATATCGTGATGAAGGCTGCCAATGAGTTCCGGGATAAAACCACGCGCCCCAACGAGCTGTGGCAAACTGACTTCACCTATCTGAAGGTTTTGGGCTGGGGTTGGTTCTACCTGTCGACCATCCTCGATGATTACAGCCGCTACATCATCGCCTGGAAGCTTTGCACGGCGATGAAGGCCGAGGACGTGACCGACACGCTCGACCTCGCGCTGGAGGCCTCGGGATGTGACTGCGCAACCGTGGTCGCCAAGCCAAGACTTCTCAGCGACAACGGCGCCTCTTACATCGCGGGCGACTTGGCGGATTACCTCGACGAAAAGGGCATGGATCATGTCCGCGGCGCACCCTACCACCCACAGACCCAAGGCAAGATCGAACGGTGGCACCAGACCATGAAGAACCGTGTCCTGCTTGAGCATTACTTTCTGCCCGGTGATCTCGAGCGCCAGATCGGGGCCTTCGTCGAATACTACAACAACCAACGCTACCATGAGAGCCTTGGGAACCTGACGCCCGCTGACGTCTATTACGGGCGCGCAGAGCAGATCCTGAAACAGCGAGAGGAGATCAAACGAAAAACAATGCTCACCCGGCGCTTGCGCCACAAAACTGAAACCGCATAAAATCAATCAAGGATGAGCCAGAGCCTCCAAACGGAAAACCGCTCAGATGTCTCAAATTATCTGACGACGCACATTACTGATCCTTACTACAGCACCGACTGCCAGAACATTACCCCTATGATCCAGTAGTGTTGCTCCATCGATTGAAAGCAACTCTTCCCTAAGCGTACGGTTCAGTTCGTGGAAGGGCCGCTTCTGTATGACGGCGCCAAGCGCTTTTGTTTTTTCCGAAATTCTTAGGTCCAGCCTGTCAAATTCGGATACCAGCGAGTGCCAACTCTCGCGTTGACCAGAACCTACAATTCCTAGGCAAGCACCTCGCCTCCCAAACGAGGCATCGAGAATAGATTCATATATTGCACTACGAATCTTCGGATCACGCGGCACGGCCATTTGGCCCAAGATCGGACTGTGGGTAAGGAAATGCCAAATCCCATTCCGTCTTGAGAAGAGAAGCTGCCCATCGCGAAAGACTAGCAACTCTCCATACCCATTGAGTACAACTGCAACCCTGCCTTCTCGATCTGCGGTCCAGTTCGAAATCGCCGATTGCATCGAAGGGCTTGCCGGAGCCGTTTTGACCTGATGATTTAGAGAAATGTGCTGAATGAAACTCAAACCTTCATCGAATGCCAGCATGCTGTTGTACCCGTTCGACAGAACGGCACCGATGTCGTTCGAAGCAAAAAGGTCAAATTTGATGCCGGTGTCCGTTTTCGCAAAGGGATCGATGCCTATCGCGCCGGTTATTGGCGTACCTTCGTAAAGTCGCGTCGACCAGCTCGACATCTGATCGAGCAAGGTAAGAACGTTCTTCTCCATGGATTCTTCAGAGACCGCTCGTGCAACTAGTCGCCTTTGGAAGGTCGAGAGCAGATCGCCTTTGAGGTCTCCCTTCAGTTCGTCGTTCATTTCAGCCAAAATACTTGAGAAGGCTTCAACTACCCGAATTTCTCGGGCAGGGTCTTTTTTCTTTGCGAACGGCTGATCTCTTCGAAATATTAACCGGTATGTATCTGATTTGTTCACCTTAAACCCAATCTTTTGAGGACTGAGATAGGCGACAGTTGCCTCTGAAGAGTTTGAACGTTCAGAAGACGCGTCTAAAGACGCGCCCGAAAATAGTGGGAGGAGGTATTCCTTAGATATCTCTCTGAGAAGATCCTCGTTCATCCCTTTTGGCAAAGTGGACCGATCTCTTTTCTTAATCGCCAATATTCAACCCACATTCTCCAAGTAAGTCGCTGATTTCGCTGTCGTAATCGTGATATTTCGCATATAAATCATGGCGTTGACGGCTGCGAGGGGCGCGTTTCATGGATCACCTGGAGGGTGCGGGCTTGGCGCGGGGAGATCGGGTTGATTTCGACCGCCGTGTGCGTCTGGAGTTCCGTGGTGCGCAGATCAGTTCAGACGGTGGCCTGCTGGTGATGCGCGAGCTTGATGACGTGCTCGGCCTGTCCAATCTGGCGTCGGAGGCGCTGCGAGACAGCCGCACCGGGAAGAACACGCTCCATCGGCTTGACGGATTGTTCCGGCAATCGGTGTTCGGACGACTGGCCGGATACGAGGATGTGAACGATGCCGACCGCTTGGCCCTCGATCCCGTGATGCGTCAGGTCGTTGGCGGCAGGGCCGTCGAGGCGCAAGCTGCTTCGGCATCGCAGATGGGACGGTTCGAGACCGAGACGCTGGCTCTGGCCGCGAACCGGGCGGCGCTGGCCGATCTGAACGGCCAATGGATCGACCGGTTTCATGACCGCAACGGGTTGAAATACATCGTGCTGGACATGGACAGCTCGGTCAGCCCCACCCACGGCGATCAGGAAGGTACTGCCTGGAACGGGCATTTCGACTGCACCTGCTATCACCCCATCTTCTTGTTCAACCAGTTTGGCATGCTGGAGCGCTGCGCCCTGCGTAACGGCAATGTCCACAGCGCCGATGGCTGGCGGGATGTCCTTGATCCCGTCATTGCCCGATATGCTGGCCGCGACCTTGGTGGACGCTTCTTCCGGGCCGACGCTGCCTACGCGATCCCCGCGATCTATATGCGGCTGGAAGAAGCCAGGTTCTTCTACGCCATCCGTCTGCCCGCCAACGCCGTCTTGCGCGAGAAGATCGCGCATCGGCTGACACGGCCCGTGGGACGGCCTTCGCTGACCAAGGTCAAACGGTTCTTCGAGGACTTCGAGTATCAGGCGGCGTCCTGGGACAAGCCGCGCCGCGTCATCGCCAAGATCGAATGGCATCCGGGCGAGCTGTTCCCCAAAGTCGGCTTCATCGTCACCAACCTGCCGATGGAGCCAGACTGGGTGGTGAGGTTCTACAACCAGCGCGGCACCGCAGAGCAGCACATCAAGGAAGGCAAATATGCCTTTCGCTGGACGCGGCTGTCATGCCGGAAGTTCCGGCACAACGAGGTGCGGCTGCAACTGCACGCGCTGGCCTACAACCTGGCAACCTTCCTGCGCTGCATCGAACTGCCCGAGGCCATGGCGGACTGGTCGTTGACCAGCCTGCAACTCAAGCTGATCAAGATCGGCGCCCGCGTCGTCCGCCACGCCCGCGCCATTACCTTCCAGTTGGCCGAGGTCGCCGTCACCGGCCCGATGGTGCGGGCCGTCCTTGCCGCCATCCGCCGTCTTCGAACGCCTCCGTCATGCGCATGACCACGATCCATGCCCAAGCTGAACGAAAGCGGCAGGACAGGTCCGTCTGCCGCGCGGAAAAGCGGCTCTGCCGGGCCAGAATGCTGCGGGTTCGAGGCTTGATCCACCCGACTTCGGCCGTTTGCGCGACGACAGACACCGCTCGGGGCGAAAAACGCTTGCCCAGCGAGCAAAATCAGGCGATCTTGAAGTCAAGCGGCAGGCCACTTGGGGAATGTCGGGTGATTAGCAAGATCGGGACCGCCATGGCGTCGACCTATGCCTTCAGCGCCGGAGCGCACGGAGACTGGCGTATCTCCTCGATCGCGGCCTATCGCGGCGCCGGCCTCGCACCGGCCGAGGCCCTGACCATCCACCCCTGGGAGCCCGGCCCGATCGATGACCCTACAAGTTGGCGCCTGCTCGGCACGGTCAGCAACCTCCGCTATGCGACGCGAGACGAGGTGGCCGGCCTGAGGGCGCGCCAGGAGGGCCTCGACCGCCGACAGGCGACCCATGCAGCCCTGATCCCAATCAAAAAGTCGGCGGCCTGGTGGGACCTCGCGCAGGATGACAGACGCGCGATCTTCGAAGAGACCTCGCAGCACACGGCGATCGGCATGGAGTACCTTCCGGCGATCGCGCGCCGGCTGCACCACAGCCGCGACCTCGGCGAGCCGTTCGATTTCCTGACCTGGTTCGAGTTCGCACCGGCCGATGAGCCGGCGTTCGACAGGCTTTTGGCGCGGCTGCGAGCGACGCGGGAATGGGATTTCGTTGAGCGCGAGGTCGATGTCCGGCTTGTCCGGACCGAGCCTGTCTAAGCGAAGCCTCAGACCCGCCCCGACACCGGAATGAACGCACCGGTGACGCCGCTGGCATCCTCGGCGAGCAGGAAGGCGATGGCGTCGGCGATCTCACGCGGCCGCACCCAGGCGGTGTGGTCGGCGTCGGGCATGGCCGCCCGGTTCTGCGGGGTGTCGATGATGCTGGGCAGGATCGCTTCAAACCACCTCTTGAACGCCAAACGCAGCGAGGACTTGTTCCTAGCGAACTCGCCCGTCTCTCTTGTTGCAGTAGTGGTGGGCAAAATACACAAGCGAAATCGTTCGGGACCAGCCGTACACATCCTTCTATCACCTTCTCTTCCCAGTCAAAGAGTGCGCACACAAGGCGGTGGAGTAAATTTTGAGTTGTCCGATCACATGGCAGGCCGATGTCTGCTTTCGGCACACGAGATACTGTGTGGAGCATTTGTAGCGAGCGTCCGCTATCCGCCCCTTGTGAGGGTGCGCCGTATCCAACGACGCGATCCTGGCTGAATGTCCGCTTCAAAGTTCTGACGAGGGTGCGTTCGCACCCGCAGCGAATGCCCGCTTTCCGCCGATGCTGTTGAAAAACTCTGTGCTTGATCAGAGCAAATGCTTCTGATTCCATTGGATTATGGGGAATTGGAGGGTTTGCGATGCTTGGAAGGCAAAAGGTTCACGCCCGGTTGTTCTACGAGTTTGATCTCGAGACGCATATCCCGGCCGACCATCTTCTCCGGGGAATTGATCGCTTTCTGGATCTGGATGGTCTGCACGACGATATGCGCGGCTTTTACAGTCACACCGGCCGACCTTCGATCGACCCCGAACTCATGATCCGGATGCTGGTCGTTGGCTATGTGATGGGGCTGCGGTCCGAGCGGCGCCTGTGTCAGGAGGTGCATCTCAACCTCGCCTACCGCTGGTTCTGCCGTTTGGGCCTCGAGGACAAGGTGCCTGATCATTCAACCTTCTCAAAGCTGAGACATGGAAAATTCCGTGACAGCGACATCTTCCGTCGCGTCTTCGAGCGGGTGGTCGCCCAGTGTATCTCCCTTGGCCTAGTCGGCGGCACCGGCTTTGCTGTCGATGCCAGCCTGATCAGCGCGGATGTCCAGACGCAGAGCTCCAGCTGTCAGGATAAGTGGGATGCGGGTTCCATCGACCCGTCAGAGGCACCGAGGGCGGTGCGCGAATATCTCGACACGCTTGACGAAGAGGCTTTCGGAGCGGCCACGCCCGTAAAGCCAAAGTTCACGGCTCATGCTGATCCTGCCAGCCAGTGGACCGCCGCGCGCAAGGGGCCCGCTTTCTTCGCGTATTCAGACAATTACCTGATCGATACGGACCACGGGATCATCATGGATGTCGAAGCGACGCGATCGGTGCGGCAAGCCGAGGTGGGATCTACCCTTACAATGCTCGACCGCACAGCCCAGCGTTTCAGCCTGCGCCCAGACTGGCTGGTTGCCGATACAGCCTATGGATCCGAAGAGAGCCTGGTCGAGATCGCCCTGAAGCGGCAGATCCTGCCCTTCATCCCGGTCATCGATAAAGGCGAACGCACGGACGGGACCTTATCGCGTTCCGACTTCACCTGGGATGATGAGAATGACCGCTACATCTGCCCCGAAGGTAAGGATCTGCGACACACGCGAAGGAATTATTCAGATCCGGAGCGTGTCTCCTCCGAGATGAAACCGCGCAGGTATCGCGCGAAAAAGGCAGACTGTCAGGCCTGCCCTCTGAAAGCAAAATGCTGCCCCAACAGCGACACGCGCAGCCTCCAGCGCGGGAAATACGAGATGGTGCGTGACTTTGCCCGCAGCTGCACGGCCTCCGCATTCAATGAGAACGCTCAGAAACGGCGCAAGAAAGTCGAGATGCTCTTTGCGCATCTGAAGCGCATCCTGGGCCTCAACCGTCTCAGGTTGAGGGGACCGTTGGGGGTGAAAGACGAGTTTACACTCGCCGCTACCGCCCAGAACCTCCGAAAACTGGCGAAGCTCTGCCCCACAACGGCCCCATCGGCGCCGGTCGGCTGAGAAACCCGATCTCACCGCCGTTCAAATCGATCAACTCTCACTGAAAAAACACGAAGTGTGGAAACCAGTCCGAAACTGCTGGCGAGTTTTTCAACAGCATCCGCCCAAGGACGAAGCCGCTCCGCGGCACTGTCGTCCGTGGCTGGCGTCTGGCGTTAATCTGATCGCGGTGCATTTGGCGACGGCTGTTTCTGGCTGACGATTGAGACCTCTCAATCGACAGACAGGAGGTTCTCATGGGCGAAGAGAGGATTTCACCGCTGCGCCAGCGGATGATCGAGGACATGCGCATCCGTGGCATGGGCGAGAAGGCGCAGGCTGCGCATATCCGGGCGATCAGGGATTTCGCGGCCTTTCTCGGGCATTCGCCTGATACGGCCACGCCAGAGGAACTGCGGGCCTATCAGTTGTACATGACCGACACCGGAGTCACGCCGTCGACGTTCAATATTCGGATCGTGGCGCTGAGGTTTTTCTTCGGCATGACCTGCGGGCGCGAGGATATGAAGCGGTTCATGCAGTTCCGCACCGAGCCGCGCAAGCTGCCGGTGGTCTTCAGCGTCGAGGAAGTCTCTCACATCCTGATGGCGGCGCCCGGGCCGGGGCTGAAGTATCGAGCGGCGCTCAGCATCTCATACGGCGCGGGTCTGCGGGCCGCCGAGGTCTGCAACCTGAAGATCGGCGACATCGACAGCGACCGGATGCTGATCCATGTCGAGCAGGGCAAGGGCAGGAAAGACCGCAAGGTGATGCTGTCGCCGGGCCTGCTGAACTTGCTGCGCGACTGGTGGCGCGAGGCGCGGCCGGAGGGCTGGCTGTTCCCGGGCAAGCCCAAGATCAACCCGATCTCGCCGCGCCAGCTGAACCGGGCCTTCACCTCCGCCAAGCATATGGCGGGGATCTCCAAACCCGCGACGCTGCACACACTGCGGCACAGCTTCGCCACCCATCTGCTGGAGGCGAACACGGACGTGCGGGTGATCCAGGTTCTGCTTGGCCATGCCAAGCTGACTACCACGGCGCAGTATACCCATGTCGCGACGAAGACGATCCGTGATGTCGTCAGCCCCTATGAGATGCTGGCGAAGTTGCAGGATCAGACCGTGAAGCGAAGCCTGGAGTGACCGGTGCCGGGCGTGTCCCGGCCGGGGCTGGAGATCGCTGATATCTTCCGACGATACGGCCCCGCGTGGCGGCGGGCCAATTCCGGGCATGTCAGCCTGACCCAGCTGAAGGTGATGTCGGCCATCGAGACCTGCCGGACCGAAGCGCTTGGCGGGCATGTGGCGGGCTGTGCCAAGTGCGGCCACCACCATATCGCCTATAACAGCTGCAAGAACCGGCATTGCCCCAAGTGTCAGGGACCAGCGGCGCGCGACTGGATGGAAGCGCGCGCCGTGGACCTGCTGCCGGTGGAGTATTTCCACGTCGTCTTCACCCTGCCGGCCGGGATCGCGCAGGTCGCGTTCTGGAACAAAGGGGCGGTGTATGGGCTGCTGTTCAAGGCATCGGCGGAAACGGTCATGACCATCGCCGCCGACCCCAAGCGCCTTGGCGCCCGTGTCGGCATGACGGCGGTGCTGCACACCTGGGGATCGGCGCTGACGCATCATCCCCACATCCACATGATCGTACCGGGCGGCGGTCTGTCGTTCGACGGCGCCAGATGGGTTGCCTGCAAGCGCGGGTTTTTCCTGCATGTGCGGGTTCTGTCGCGGCTGTTCCGACGCCTGTTTCTGGACGGACTGAGGGATCTGCACCGGGCCGGTCAGTTGGTATTCCACGGCGATCTGGCCGGGCTGACGGATGAGCGCACCTTCACCGCCTGGCTCGCCCCGTTCCGCAAATCCGAATGGGTGGTCTATGCCAAGCCGCCCTTCGGCGGCCCCGAAGCCGTGCTGGCCTATCTCAGCCGATACACCCATCGTATCGCCATCTCGAACCACCGCCTGATCAGCGCAGACGCCGAGACCGTGGCCTTCCGCTGGAAGGATTATCGCATCAAGCACGGCGACCGGCAGAAGGTCATGCGCCTGGCCACGCCCGAGTTCATCCGCCGCTTCCTGATCCATGTCCTGCCCGATGGCTTCCACCGCATCCGTCATTACGGCCTGCTCGCCAGCGCCACCCGCAAGGCCAACATTGCGACGATCAGGATCCTGCTCGGCGCAAATCCGCCGGAGCAGGCACCGCCACCCAATGCGGAGACCGCCCCGCTCACCCTGCGCGAACCATGCCCCTGCTGCGGCGGCCCGATGCGCATCGTCGAAATCTTCCGTCGCGGGCAGAAACCACAATCGCGCGCGCCACCCCGGGAGCAGGCCGCATGACGAAGCGCCCGTCATTACCGAGAGAAATGCCCCGGCGCGTGACCGCAGGCCGGATCACCTCCGGCTTGCCCGCTGCCGCGATCAGCCTGAAAATGCATCATCATCTGCTCCGGCCGACTCCCAAAACAGCACTACCAACCGATCCGGCAAGCCGTCGAGGCCTTCCTGTCCCTGCCAGCCGACGCTCTGACCCGGCCGTCGCCACATCGCGCGGCACACTTTCCCCATAGACAGCGCCCGGCACCACGCGGCTTCCACCTTGGGAGGATTTCCAACGCGGGCCGACCACACACCAGGCCGCACCCTTGCACCGCGGCCCACATCGGAAATCCTTCACCATCACTGTCATTCATGCGATGTGCGGCGAAGGTCCGGTTCCCGCCCAACACGTCTATGCAGCGGTAGCATTTGCTCTGCAGAACGCAGCCGCAGCGAAAGCCCGCTCCGTCCCGCATTGCTGACCTTGAAGCCCTGAACGATGCTGCACGGTGCCACGAAGGTCAGGTATGGGGAAGCCGCGCTGCGGCGATGGCCACTCTGGCGAACGGCAGCTCTGGGCCGCTCTGCCGGGCGGACCCACTCGCTTGGGCGTCCAGCACGCCGCGCCGCCGCATGACCGCATCGAGCCCATTTCAGCTTTCCGCGTTGAACGAAACGCCCCTCCGGGCAAGCCGGGGCGGTTCAAATTGTGAAAAGTTTCATTGAGAGTAAGAGTGTGGGGAACGGAAGGGCGCCAACCGATGACCTGCCCTGATCGCGCATGTCGGTTTAGGTGACCACCAGCAATACGCGGAGGATACCATGCCAGCTCACGACACGAGCATTGCGCGTCGGCATATGTTCGCAATATGTTCCGAGAATGCCCGCCCGATCACCTTCAGGTAACCCGTTCAGAAACCCGCGCTTGAGCGATCAGGCGAGGAGCGGGATGCTGCTGACGGTCAAGTGTACGGGATGCGGGCGCGTTGCTCGGTTTTGGGCGAAGGACCTGATTGAGGTGATCGGGCCCGACCACCAGGCCCATATCCCGCCGTTTCCCTGCGCGCGCTGCCGGACGAAGGAATGGATCAATTGGTCCTGGTCCGTCCCGTCAGCAACAGAACTGGCCGCAGGCTTGACCATAAGGCGTCCGGTCAGGAAGGTGACGCGGTGGATCTGGCGAAACGAGGACGCGTGAATGTGCAATTTGTACGCGAATACGACGGCGCAGGAGGCAATGCGGGGGCTGTTCAAGGTCGCGGCTGAGCGCGACCGGCTCGGCAATGAACAGCCGCGCACAGCCATCTGGCCGAAATATGATGCGCCGGTCGTGCGCATTGACGGAGACGGTGAACGTGAGCTGGTGCTGATGAAATGGGGCTTTCTGACGCCCAAGACCTCGGCGAAGACGGGAAGGCCCTTGAAGCCGGACGCCTGGAACAATGCGCGAGACGACAAGGTGGCCAGCTCGGGCCTGTGGAAGTCGTCATTTGCTGGCCGGCGGTGCCTGGTGCCGGTTTCGGCGTTCCGCGAGGCCAAGGGCAGAAATCCAGCAACGGATTTCTGGTTCGGCCTCGCAGCCGAAGCCGATGACGACCGCCCGCCCTTCGCCTTCGCTGGTCTCTGGCGCGACGGCCAGCCAGGCGTCGACGGCGAAGAGGGTGACTGGCTGACCCATACGGTTGTGACGACGGTGGCAAACGAGCTTGTCAAGCCAGTCCACCCGACGCGGATGCCGGTGATCCTCGATCCCGGCGATTACGATGCCTGGCTCGACGGATCCGAATCCGAGGCCGGAAAACTGCTTCGACCCTATCCAGCCGAAAAAATGCGGATCGTGCGACAGGGCGTCGGCATTACATCTGACAAGGATCAGTGACCGCCGCCAGCCGGGGCCGGCAAGGCGGGCATCTCGATTTCATCGGCCGGCCAGAACCACGGCTGATAAACGCCGTCCTCGGCAATATCATACAGGGTTTCCTCGTCGTCGGCCGACAGCCCGTCTGGCGGGACATAGAGCGCGATTGGCTCGGCGGTGTCGAGTAAGAGGGCATTCGCGACCGGCGCCGACGATTGAAGATTGTATTTCAGCGACTTGGCATAGGCGCGGTCCTTCAGTGCCTCAACAAGCTGATGCTCGCGGTCGCCGTCGAACGGGATCCAGTGTTCGTTGACCGTCATGCCGGCAATCTCCCGGATCTCGGCATAGTTATTGCGGATGCTGAAGGTCGCAATCAGGATCAGATGCCCATCGCCTGCAGCTTCTATGGCATGGATCTTGTCCGCAAAAAGCCTGTCGAAGCGCGCCGCCAGGTCATCGTCCATGAAGAAGGCAAAATCCGGCAGATGCTTCATCTTCAGCTTGCGGCCATATTGTGACGGCTCGATCGACTTGAACTCTGCGACGACAATGCCAAGCGGGACAGGCTTGCCGCGCTGCGGGGCCAGCCCGCGCAACCAGCTGCGCCGCTCCAGGGCCAGTTCATCTCGGCGCTCGTGATTGTAGACTGGCGGTACCATGAGAACGGAAGCGAAGGGATGTGCCTTGGTCCCGGTATTTTGCGCCACGCCGGTCAACTCGCGATGGATAATCCACCAGTTCCGGCGCTGCCATTGCGGCCGCCACTTTGTGAGGCCCGCGGCATCCCAGAGATAGTGAAGCGTGCCGAGCAAAGACAGCTTCTTGGGATTGGCGACGACGGAGGTCGTTTCGGTGTCAGCGCCTGGCGCCGGCACGCTGCGCCCGCCGCGCATGGTCAGTGAGAAATCGAGCCGCAACGTCGTGTCGCCGGCATCGTCGGTGACGATTGCGGCCCCGGTGACGTGTCCGAGCCCGGACAGCTCTGGCGGCGGATCAAAGGACGCGCAGCCAGGGTCATGGGCATGGCCGGTTCCTGGCATGCGCTTCAGGTAATATTCGCCGCCAATCAGGGCGACATACATTTTCGGGTGTGCGGGGCAGCACAGGCACGAGGGCCGAAGCTTCTGGCTGTGGGCCCGTTCGAGAATGGTCTGAAAGTTCGGAGCGTCTGCAGAAAATTCAAAGTCGTTTATACGATACGATGACACTTTGTGGGTTCCTCTGTCGCCCTGTCGCCGCCGTTCTAATCAATCATCAAGCAAGTCCTGGTTGACATTCTAACGTCTGGATATACATTATCGAATATCTGGATATACCACAAGAGATATACACCAATGCCGGGACTTTTCATCAGGGATGAAGCGGTTAACGCGCTTGCTGTGGAGGCTATGAGGCTGACCGGCGCAGATAATAAAACAGAGGCTGTTCGATCTGCGTTGAAGGCTGCCATCAACGCGGCAAAGGATCAAGTTCCTTTGCTGGAACGTCTTGAATCTGCGAGAGCTATTGCTGACAAGATCGGACCAGTGAACCCTGACTACGATGCGAAGGCAGATGCTGACGCGATGTGGGGCGACTACTGATGTTCATAGATGCGTCAGCGGTGGTGGCGATACTGAACCGCGAGCCTGGATCCGACGAATTGGCAAAACGGCTTGCTGCCAGTGACAAGCCTCCACTGTTTTCTCCGCTCGCGCGATACGAGGCGGTTGTAAGCCTGGCCAGATCGCGTTCAGGAAAGCACAAGGCACCTGACAGCGACCAGTTCGAGGCAGCAAAGGCTGCTGTCGATCTGTTTTTTCAGGAAGCCCGTGCTAAGAGCGTGATGATCTCAGATACTCTCGGTACAGGCGCGCTTGCGGCGGCGCAATCCTACGGGAAGGCCGTTGGGCACGAGGCCGATCTGAATTTCGGAGACTGCTTCTCCTACGCCTGTGCAAAAGGTTATCGGGTCGCGCTTCTCTACAAAGGCAATGATTTTTCAAAGACAGATCTGGCCTGAAAGGACCATGCGGCGATGAAATCTCAACCGACTGATAGCGCTCCTTCAGAATGATCGCAGATAAACCAACGGACCGGGATCAGGCCGCCGCAGATCAAGTGGACCTTTGGGCCAACTGGTATGGCTTCGACAGGGCGTCCGAGATGAAGAAATGGGGCGAGCAGGCTGAGCGCGAAAGGCTGGCAGATCTCGCCGGTAAGAGGGATGACTGATGAGTGAACTGACGCAACATATCAAATGCGATGTCGAGCTGAACGTGTCTGGCCCGGCCGAGAGGACAGTAGCCTCGTGGACGGCGGCGGCCTTGCGCCGGATAGCCGACAAACTGGATCAGGGCGAGTACGAAGATGGCCATCACAAAGTGACTGATGGATCTGGCCGCCCGATTGGCAGCGTCTATTTCGACTTGTCTGAAGGTGTCCGCTAATCGTGTTTTTTGTGGACACCCTCTCAATCTGTCCGTAAACCTTTGCCGCAACGCGTAATCGGACAACTTGATTTTCGGACGGGTTTTCGGACAACTTGAGTGACCTGATGCGTTTCTCGCGCTTCTTTGTGATCGGAATGCCATGCCACTCATAGGATACGCCCGCGTTTCGACTGTCGGTCAGGATCTGGCCCTTCAGCTCGATGCCCTCCAAGGGGCTGGTGCGACCAGGATTTTTGACGATCATGGCGTATCCGGCTCCAAGACAGAACGTCCTGGCCTGACGGAAGCACTCCGCTTCCTCCGCGAAGGCGACACGCTCATCGTCTGGAAGCTCGATCGACTTGGCCGCTCGATGACGCATCTGCTGCAAACCGTTGCCGATCTGGAAAAGCGCGGTGTCGGCTTCAGGTCCCTTACCGAGAACATCGACACGACCACGCCTACTGGCCGCCTGGTTTTCCACATCTTCGGCGCCCTTGGCGAGTTCGAACGGGATCTTATCCGGGAAAGGACGAATGCGGGGCTGGCCGCCGCGGCCGCCAGGGGACGAAAAGGCGGCCGGCCGGCGGTCGTCACACCAGAACGGATCGCACGGGCCCGTCAGCTCATCGCCTCTGGACTGACGGTGCGTGAGGCGGCAGCGCGGGTAAAGATCGGGAAAACTGCCCTCTATGCGGCACTGAAGGAAAAGACCAACGTCGCCGGCAGCACGGGCTGAAAGCGAGACGCAAGTATCGAGCGTCAGCCTGTGCGAGAACTGCCTTCGTAATCCTAATTGATTGCCATTTTCCCACCAGATATGCTGGCGAAGCAGTACAGGCGGGGACGCCGATGGCTGCGAAGGTGAGGGCGGGCGCTTCGGCGTCCGCTCGTCTGCTTTCAGACTGCGGGCTTTCATGCGCTCTTCCTGGGCCGGCCGTCAGGTTCGATGGCCGAGGCAGTGAAACCTAGCATTTCAGACCTTTCTTGCGTCGCGCTGTCCATAGATTTTCCACTGCTTGAGCCTGATGAGACTGCCGTGCAGGTTCAGCCCGCCGCGCGCCGCGATCCGCGTCATGGCACACAGCATGGCGCCGGGCTTGCGGACTGGATCAACGTCGCGGAAACGATTGGCGTCAATAACCAGAACAGTCAGGGCGGCAGCGAGATTACCCATGGTTTCAGCGGCGGCATCCCATGCGGTCGGGTGTATCCCGAGATCCGGCAAGATCGTGATGGCTGCTTTGACGAAATGGTGGTTTATCAGCGCATCTCCTGGTCGACAGACCCCATCAAGGTAAAGGCGCATGTCATCTGAGGCCATCCGATAGAGCTGATCCGGCGTGAATGTCTCTGTTAGTGCCGGCTTGCGCCCGTCGCCCGGCCGAAGATCATCTTTTTCTCTGCAATCGCCGGTGCCGATAGGCATCGGCATGGCATAATTGTCGTCGGACCGCTTGCGGGCCGTCTGTATTATCTTGGCGGAGGAACCGCTACAGAATTCAGATATATTTATCCTTGTATTTAAGATCGCCGGAACCTGGGATTCCGTCACGCCGGAAGATTTCTCCTGACATGACAGCATTTCTAACAGCAGATCACGGTTTCTGCTGATCTCCTGAAGATGGTCCTCAAGCGCCTCGATACTGCGGAACGACGCATAGCGGCGGGGCCATCGCGCGAAATCTTGCAATGCGGATGCGAGGATGGCGTTCTTGGGGTCGACCTCGATCAGCCGCTCGATTGCGTGGCGAACATCGCGCTTTGCGGCCGAGCATTCGAGCCGCAGCGCCTGGAAGCGACGCTGTTCCGCTTGGCGTGCGGCGTCGAGTCTAACGAGATCGAGGACGCAGGTGATCAGCGGGGCGAAATTGATCCCAAGACGACGACCGCCGGCCAGCTCGACACCGGAGCGATGGCCATCAGCGGCCGTGTCGATCTCGATCAGCCCACAGGCTTGTAATTGCCGCTCATGATTGCGCAAGGCGCGATCCGTGATGCCGAGCTCGGCGGCAAGATCCTGTTGCGCCCGAAAACAGACCGGATCGCGATCCGGATCGGTCCAATCGTGCACAGACGTAGCACGCATCATGCGCAAGAGCGCATCGCGCCGTGCAAGGCCGAGGCCGAATGCTGCGCGTGCGTGGCGCTCGATCAGCTCGATCAAGTGATTGAACGTGATGCCATCAGGCAGCACGGGCCGGGATGGTCTGGGGGCGGCATGCGCCGCATGGTTCATTGTCATGTCACTGCTCCGTTCTTTTTGAAAGACGGGGCGTCCGGGCAAGACCTTATTGTTCGCGCAAGCGCGTTTTTTCGTTGATCTCGATGTTCGGAGAGGCTAGAACAGACCTTAAGAGTTGAAGGTGCTGAGGTTTGGTAGACCTTGGTTCTAAGCCCCCCCGCCGGAGTTGTCACGTTAATCGGGTAGCGATTGCCTCCTTGCTGTTTGCTACGTAGGTCACGGCGATGCAGACACCTTCCATCAGCTACAAGCGGCACCGGTTCCCGCCTTCGATCATTGCCCACGCGGTCTGGCTGTACGTCCGGTTCAATCTGAGCCTGCGGGAGGTTGAGGAGATGCTGCTCGAACGTGGCATCGACGTCTCCTATGAAACGGTTCGGCGCTGGACGGCCAAATTCGGGCCGCAGATCGCGAGGAACTTGCGGCGATGCCAGCGCCGCCCCGGCGACATCTGGCATCTTGACGAAGTCGTGGTGAAGATTTCCGGCAAGACGTTCTGGCTCTGGCGCGCCGTTGATCAACGCGGCGTTGTTCTGGACGAGATCCTCCAGTCCCGGCGGGACAAACGGGCCGCCAAACGGCTTTTGCGCAAGCTGATGAAACGCGCGGGGTCTGTTCCCAAGCGGATTATAACGGACAAGCTCCGCTCATATGGCGCGGCCAAGCGCGAACTCCTGCCCGATCTGGATCACTGGTCGCATAAGGGGCTCAACAATCGTGCCGAGAACAGCCATTTACCGTTCCGAAAGCGAGAGCGCGTGATGCAGGGTCATCGCTCGCCAGGCGGCCTGCAACGCTTCGTGTCCATCCATTCAGCCGTCCGCAATTGTTTCTCCGTTCCAGCTCGCCGACGCGCCGCCCTGACCATTCGCTACCACCGGATGGAAGCTCTCCGCATGTGGAAAGTAGCAGCCAGCATCGCCTAAGACCTTCATTTACGGCCTTGCCAGCCAACCCTTCGGTTAACGTGACAACACCCGCGCAAGACACCTGTTTGCATGGGAATGCCCTTCATCAGGATCGGAAGACCGGAACCCGGCCCAGACCCATCTGAGGGACCCCAAAGGCCCTCATCCGTCAGTCACAAAACCCGAAGAACACTTTTACTTTTCGTGGACCAAACCCATGAAACACCCAACCGCCACCGAACTGTACTGGTACGACGGGATCAGAACTTCCACAGGCCCCATCGGCTAGACCTGTGGCGGCTCCTTCTTCACGAGATTGCCCCAACCGCTCAATCGGCCCGCAACTGCCAACTTCTTCATAAAGCGTTCTGATGCTTTGGCTTCCCGCCGATGTAGCGGATCGGCACCCTGGAAAGGGAAACCATGTCAATGATGGCTGTTATGGACATAATTTCTCATTGCGAACACTAAAACACAATAACCCATTGTTATTAAATCTTTTTCATCCACCGGATGGATCGGATCATTCCGCAGCCAACATCAAAGCACTCTTTTGAAGAGTTCGGGTGTCATGAAATCAAGAGATTGAGTTGCACCCGCTGTTCCGTGATATCCTCGCCGTCCACTACGACCAAATCAGTGGAACGCGGGACCGCTGGCAACCAGCTGCTGCGCTTGAGGAACCGATTGCCTCGCTGGCCATGTCGCCATTATCGAAGTGACTGAGAAGTTACCGGCTCCCCTTCCCCGCGCGCTGGAATTCGAGGATCGAGCCCTTGGTCAAACGGTTTTGGCAACCATCGATCGTCTGCTCCTTGTGCGCTACGGCCCGTAGCCACGATATCATGCAACAGACATCCACAACCTACCTCTCAGGCATTAGCACCGATGAAGGCCAAGCGAATATCCGAGGCCAGGTTCCAAATCGCCGTCAGCAGGCGCCGGATAGAGTAGAGCCAATTGTTAAGGGTATTCATCATCAGATCTCAGACATCGAAAAGGGCAGGGGCCGCGGAGGCGAGCAACTGCGTAGGTTCCAGACCCATTGATTTTGGTTGTTTGGCGTGATTCAGGCTCCGTAAGGAGACTGATCAATGAGCAACCTTTTCTGGCTGACTGACGCGCAGATGGCGCGCCTTGAACCTTACTTCCCAAAATCGCATGGCCGGCCCCGGGTGGATGACCGGCGTGTGCTGAGCGGAATAATCTTCATCAATCGCAATGGGTTGCGATGGTGCGACGCGCCGAGGGAATACGGACCGGCAAAGACCCTATACAACCGCTGGAAGCGCTGGAGCGACAATGGGGTGTTCGCCCGGATCATGATGGGTCTGGCGGCCGAAGGCGCTGAGACCAAGACAATCATGATAGACGCCACCTACCTGAAAGCACACCGCACAGCCTCCAGCTTGGCGGTGAAAAAAGGGGGCGCGCGCGACAGATAGGTCGCACGAAAGGTGGCATAAACACCAAGCTGCATGCCGTCACAGATGCGAAGGGCCGGCCAATCCGGTTCTTCATGTCGGCCGGACAGGTGAGCGATTATACCGGTGCGGCGGCCCTGCTGGACGGCCTGCCGAAGGCGGATTGGATCCTGGGGGACCGGGGATACGATGCCGACTGGCTGCGAGAAGCATTCAAAGACAAAGGGATAGAGGTTTGCATTCCGGGTCGAAAGTCCCGTAAGAAGACTGTGAAATACGACAAACGCCGATACAAACGCCGCAATCGGATTGAGATCATGTTTGGACGGCTGAAGGATTGGCGCCGCGTTGCGACCCGATATGACCGCTGTCCGGAGACCTTCCTTTCCGCCATTGCATTGGCCGCGACAGTCCTCTTTTGGCTCTGAAACTCAATGAGTCTGGAGCCTAGGTTGGCTGCAGCGCAACACTCTGTATGTTCTTCGCTAGCCGCCTTTGCGCTACTAGCAGCTATGGTCACCAGCTGAGATCTTACCATGATGATCGGGATGCCCTCGTCATCAGATCTTTGCCGCGACGAAGGCGAAAGCCTCTTTCACGGTCTCAAATACTGCCACACCTTAACCCCCTAACTTTTTTCTCTCGAACACCGCTTGTGTGCCGAGAGCCTACTTAACAGCTGTTAAGTTTTGCCATGCCAGCCGCACGCGATCGGAGTTTAACAGCTGTTAAGCCGCGTTCCGCCGGCCAATCAATGCCATGACCATTGGGCCACAGGAAAACTCGCCTGCCGCAGCTTTGGCAGTCAGAGCTCGCAAGTATCCACCAGGCGATCTTATGTCGGCGAAGCGTTCCAGCATGGCAGCAACGACGATCGACGCTTGCTCCGGACCCATGAACCGCTGTGCTTCTTCCCATGCAGACGCACTAATCCCCATGGCTGGCCGCACATGGCACGCCGCATCGAAAAGCTGATGCCAATGCCGGATCTCACCTTGGTAGAAGGTCTTAAGCGAGGGACATGCCGCGATCACCAGGTGGAGCGGGATCTTTGGCAGGTGTCTTGTGTCCTGTTCATCGACGTCAGCCACAGGCTCATCCGTGTCCACGTCTGGCACACCCGCCGCCACCCCGCTTTTTTCTAAAGCAGGTTCAAGATCTATAGATTCTTTATTTGAATTATGATGGTGACGCTCAGAACGGGCATCATTGGTGTTCATTTCTTCTGTTTCTGGGCCATCAATGATGTTGCGTGCCTGATCAAGGAGAGCTTCAAGGTCGGCTCGATAGGCCGCGAGGTCCTCAATTGAAAGCTTGCGGCGAAGCGCGCGGGCTGTGAGTGCAGCCTTGTCGCGAAGCTGATCCCAGAAGCCTAGGCCGGGTTGTATCTCGTCTCCGAACTCGGCGAGGGCCGCGAGATCGCGTCGCATGAGGCTTACGACCTCTCTCAGGCGCCTGACGCGCTCCTCACCCTCACGTACGGCCTCTGCGGCCCGTGCGATCTCCTCGGACTGACAGTAGAGCGGGGAAAGATCGAAGCCAAAGGCAACGCGATCTTCGCCGTGCTTGCGGACGTAACGCTTCCCATTGGGGCTATCACGCCGCTGGAGCAAGCCAGCCTCGACAAGACGCGCGAGGTGACGACGCATCGTGGAGCAGGGCATACCATTCAGGCGCTCACAGATCGCCTTGTTCGAGGGGAAGACGACCATCTCGGCGTTCCCGCCAAGCGCATCGTCCGGAAAGAAGCTGAGGAGCCCCTGCAAAACCGTCAGATCACGTTCCGAGACCCCAAAGGCCGCTTGCGCCTTGGAGAGCTCGCGCAGGAGTTCCCACTTGTTAACGGGTCTGGCTGGAACAGATGCCTCGGGTCGCTCAATGACGCGCAAATGGGCGTGGGAAATCGGCCGCATAAACGGCGAGATTGGTGTGTACTCCATGAAAATGTCCACGAAGACAAAAAATCTAGGGCCCGCGAATCGCTTTGCGCTTGCGGGGTAGGGGCCAGAACGCTACATTCAGAAGTGCGAAAACTGAGATTTTGTAG